>BEHZ01000006.1 GCA_002923335.1 bacterium HR23
ACGCGCCCGCAGGCCCTCAATCGCACCAATGTGGGATTGAAACCGAGGGCGTCTATCTTGCACAGTATCGCTCTTCTCCGATCCCTCAATCGCACCAATGTGGGATTGAAACGCTCGTCATACAACGAGCGCACGAGGGATTCATAGTACCCTCAATCGCACCAATGTGGGATTGAAACCCCCTGGGAGGCCAGGTAGTCCCGCCTGACCCTGCCCCCTCAATCGCACCAATGTGGGATTGAAACTTTCCCCCACCCCTGGAACGGGGGTGGGGGGCAAGGGCCCCTCAATCGCACCAATGTGGGATTGAAACTATTGGCGTCCCCTGCAAAGGAGTAGGCGGGGGCGGCCCTCAATCGCACCAATGTGGGATTGAAACGAAGGTATCCTGAGAGATGCTCTGGAGGCCTACAAAACCCTCAATCGCACCAATGTGGGATTGAAACTGGGGACGAAGTGAAACACAAAGGACGGCGGAAGGACCCCTCAATCGCACCAATGTGGGATTGAAACAAGAGCGCATCCCGAAGCGTTGCCAATTCATCAGTCCCCCCTCAATCGCACCAATGTGGGATTGAAACGTCAATGTGGACAGGGTGCTGTCTATCGCACCCACAACCCTCAATCGCACCAATGTGGGATTGAAACGTAGGGGCTGGCACTCCGTCGACGTCTGCCGAGACCCCCTCAATCGCACCAATGTGGGATTGAAACACGGGTCATACTTGCGCTGCTCAGCGAGCAGCGCCCCCCTCAATCGCACCAATGTGGGATTGAAACTCTGGACATTTCTTCTATCCTTCTGGACTCTCTTGCCCCTCAATCGCACCAATGTGGGATTGAAACTGGGCTGAAGGGCGTTATTTTGAAGCTTTTTGCGACCCCTCAATCGCACCAATGTGGGATTGAAACTGGCATGGTAATAGTGAATTTAGCATCTTCATGTCCCACCCTCAATCGCACCAATGTGGGATTGAAACGTAAGATGATGCTAGGCATGGCTACGGTGGAAAGGGGACCCTCAATCGCACCAATGTGGGATTGAAACGCTCATGGAGAGGTGCCCTGAACTTGTAGCAGTCCAGCCCTCAATCGCACCAATGTGGGATTGAAACGCGGTGTTTGGTTTACTTGATTAGCTTCTCCAACACCGCCCTCAATCGCACCAATGTGGGATTGAAACACAGGCTGTCAATAAGCAACTCGGCTTTTACCGTCTCCCTCAATCGCACCAATGTGGGATTGAAACGCGCCTGGGCCTGGGCCTGGGCCTTCACCTTGCCCTGCCTCAATCGCACCAATGTGGGATTGAAACCTGGGGGTGCTCCAGGCACGGACTGGCGCGTGCCATGCCTCAATCGCACCAATGTGGGATTGAAACCCAGGATGCTGTGGAGGTCATCCCCCCTGCGCCCACGGCCTCAATCGCACCAATGTGGGATTGAAACCGATCCGCCCGCTCCGCCCGCACCCGAAGCAGTGGTAGCCTCAATCGCACCAATGTGGGATTGAAACTTCAGGGCAAGCTCCCACCAGAGGCCCTAGTCCCCTGCCTCAATCGCACCAATGTGGGATTGAAACACTACCCTTCCCAGAGGCCTCCAGTTCCCCAAGCCGGCCTCAATCGCACCAATGTGGGATTGAAACATTGATAAAGCGGTTTGGTGGTGGATACTTATCAGGGAGCCTCAATCGCACCAATGTGGGATTGAAACCACGCACCCTGGCCCGCTCTCCCACGGCGTGTTCCTGCCTCAATCGCACCAATGTGGGATTGAAACCGGAATGTGGTGGGGGCTAAGGAGAGGTTTATGAAGGAAGCCTCAATCGCACCAATGTGGGATTGAAACGACGACTTCTGTCGTCTGAGAACAGAACGGACAGACGCCTCAATCGCACCAATGTGGGATTGAAACTCGTCCTCCGCCCCGACGGGGGGGAGGAGGTAGTTCGCCTCAATCGCACCAATGTGGGATTGAAACCTGGCCTTGCGGATGAGGTCCGCCTCCACAGACGGAGGCAAGAGCCTCAATCGCACCAATGTGGGATTGAAACACCGCACCGCGACACCTTTGCGCGCTGGGGGCCACCGCCTTCAGGCGACGGGGAAAGCGCGCCCAGCCCGGGGGTGGGGCTGGCGGAGGCGACCCGGAAGACGGTACGGGTGCTCCGGAGGCGGGATCCGCCTCGCAGCCGTCCTGGGGTGCTGTGGCGGACAAGGGTTACAACAGCGGCGCCTTCCGGAGGTCTCTGAGGCGGAGGGGCCTCCGCCCTGTATCCCGAGAGAGGGAAGTGGACCTGGGACCATATCGGCCCCGGTGGGTGGTGGAGCGGACCTTTGCCTGGCTGGTAGGTTCCGAAGGCTGGTGGTGAAGCGGGAGCGCTCCCGCAGGTCTACCGGGCCTTCCTGCTCCTTGCCTTCACCCTCATCTGCCAGGACAAGAGCCTAATGACCCGCACTCTGCTCCTGGCCCACAGGGAGATGGCGGCCCAGGCCTTTGAGCGGGCTCTCGCGCTGGCGCCAAAAGCAGGCGCGTGAGGATCGGTGCCAGATTGGTGCCATGCCCCTGGTGCCGAGGGTCGGAGTCGAACCGACGACACGCGGATTTTCAGTCCGCTGCTCTACCACTGAGCTACCTCGGCTCTCTTTCATCTTATGGCAGGTGCCCTGGGGTGTCAATGCTGGCGCCTCCCCGCGCTATAGTCTTGCGACGACGCGACGCCCCAAGCCGGGGGGTTGTTCAGGCGGCTGCTGGACGGCGGGGCGTAATGAACTGCAAGGCCGTTGCCAGAGCGACGGCGTGCACACGGTTGACCGCCCCCAGTTTCCTCCGAATCCGCTCCAGGTAGGTATGCACGGTGCGTTGGCCTATCCCCAAGCGGATGGCGATCTCCTTCTCGGAGACGCCCTCCGCCAGGAGTTGGAGCAGTGCCTGTTCCCGTGGCGATAGGTTGCCCCCCTCGGCGGGCAAAGCAGGCGAAGGGCCATGAACGCTGGCCACTCTTTGCATATAGGTGTAGGGATACACACACAGCCCCCTGGCCACCAGTTCCACGACTTCCAGGAGGTCCGCCAGGGAGGTTTCCGTTGTTACCACCGCCCGTGGGCGTAGGGCTAACAACTCCATCACCCGCTCAGGTGGGGTGTCCGGGCGGAAGAAGATGACCACGCGCACCTGCGCCACCTCGCGGGCGAAGGAGGCAAGCCCAGGCCCCGTTGGAAGCCCGGGGAGGTAACTGCTCAATAGGAGCACGCCCGGGCGGGTGTTCTTCAGAAGGGGAGGGAGTTGCCGCCAGTCCGATACCTCTCCCACCCACCGCACACCCCTGGCTTTCTGTAAGGCCTCCCGCACCGCCTCCCGTGTAACGGCGCTCCCTATGGCGACCGCAAGGGTGAGAGGCTCCTCCATGTCCCCCTCCACGCAGACATTCCGTCCGTAAAATATGCTGGTCCCCCCACTCTGTCAACAGGGGGGTCTGGACTGTATGCACCTTTTGGCAGGCGGTTAGCGGGTTTAGACGATAGACAGGAGGTCTAGGCCTGCTTAGGATTACTTCATGGCCTTTAGACCTATGGCCCAACGGAAACAGTAACACAGTGGCACGCCTGTAACCGTCAGAAGAACACGAGGAGGGTAGTGTGGGCCAGACCATTGTGGAAAAGGTCTTCTCCCGCAAGAACGTGGCGGGGAAGCCGGTGCGGGCAGGGGATATCATTGAGGCCAAACTGGACCTGGTGCGCTTCCAGTATGGCTTTGGGCCTTTGATACGGGAAGCGGCCAAGGAGATGGGCTTCCCCGAGGGCCTGCCCCGTGTCTTTGACCCCCAGCGGGTATGTGTCTTTGTAGACCACCACCAGCCGGCCCTCAGCCAGGCCTTGGCCGACAGCAATGTGGTAACCCGTCAGGAGGTCAAACGCCTGGGGATCAAGGTCTTCCAGGATGCCCAGCCGGGCATCGGCCATCAGATGCTCATGGACCGCGGCCTGGCACGACCGGGCATGCTTATTGTAGGCGTGGATTCCCATACCATCTCCTATGGCGCCCTGAATGCGGTGAGCAGAGCAGAAGCCGGGGGTGGCGTTATCTACGCAGCCCTGTTCGGCGAGTTATGGTTTGAAGTGCCCCAAACCATCAAGGTAACCCTGGAAGGGCACCTCCCCAATTACCCCATCTCCAAAGACATCATCCTCTACCTGGCCGGCAAATACGGGGACGAATTTGGCCAGGGGCAGGCCATTGAGTATGCCGGGCCCCTGGTGAGCCAACTGAGTATGGATAGTCGTATGTGCCTCGCCGACCACGGGGTGGAGGTGGGTGCCCAGTTCGCCATCTTCCCCTGCGACCAGAAGACCATTGAATACGTGCGTGCCCGCTCTAACCAGCCTTTTGAGCCTACAAACCCCGATCCCGACGCGGAGTATGTGCAGGAGATTACCCTGAATGTGGATGAGATACCCTTTGTGGTGGCTAAACCCCATAGGTTCGGCAACGTGGCCCCTGTCAGCGAGGTGGCCGGCACCCGGATAGATCAGGCGATGATCGGCTCCTGCGCCAACGGGCGCTTTGAAGATATTGAAATCGCCGCCCGCATGCTGAAGGGGCGCAGGGTCGCCCCGCACGTGCGCTTTATCATCTCCCCTGCCTCTCAGGCCGTCTACCTCCAGTGCCTCAAAGCCGGCCTGGTGGAGACCCTGGTGGAAGCAGGGGTGCAGTTCGTTGCGCCCGGGTGTAGCATCTGTCAGCCGATGCTGGGCTTCCTGTCCGATGGGGAGGTCTGCATCAGCAGCACCACCCGCAACTACCGGGGACGCAAAGGGAGCCTGAAGGCAGAGATTTACCTGGCCGGCCCCCTCACTGTTACGGCCGCCGCTGTGGCAGGAGAGATCGCCGACCCGAGGGATGTTTTTCCCGAGATAAAGCGCTAACCCTCACGGAAGGGGAAGGAGACGCCCATGAGCATGCCCAGCGCATCCCCCTTGAACAAGATTTACCGAGGAAGGGTGTGGGTATTCGGGGATTCCATTGACACCGATGGCATCGCCCCCTTCTACCTCTACCGAGACCCGGAGGAGATGTATAAACATACCCTGGAGTCCTTCCGTCCCGAGTTCCCCAAACAGGTTCGGTCTGGGGACATCGTCGTCGCCGGAAAGAACTTCGGGTGCGGTTCGGCCCGTCCTCCTACCCCTATCTTCCGCATCGGCGTCTCGGCCATTGTGGTGGAATCTCTGGCCCCCCTTATGCTCCGCAACAGCGTGGGGCTCGCCTACCCCGTCTTTATTGCCCCCGGCGTTACCAGCATCGTCCAGGACCACCAGACCATTGAGATAGACTACCCTAACGGTGTGGTGCGGAACCTGGACACGGGACGTCAGGTGGCCCTGCGTAAATACCCCCCTATTGTGGAGCGCATCTACGCAGCCGGGGGGATTATCCCCTATACACGCCAGCGCTACTTGCAGGAGCAGGCCAGGAGATCGCCATAACACTCCCTCGCCCACCAGGACGAAAGGAGAGCCGGAATGGCCAACGAGGTCTATTGCGATGTGGTCGTGGTGGGGGCGGGCAACGCCGCCCTGAGCGCTGCGGTGTCGGCTGCCGAGCACGGGGCCAGGGTGATAGTGCTGGAGAAAGCCCCCAAAGAACTCCGAGGCGGGAATACCTACTTTACCGGCGATATGCGCTTCCCCTGGGACCGGGTGGAGGACCTGTTGCCTCTGCTGGGGGAGCCCAGCGAGGCCGAGGTGCGCGGCCTGCGGGAGCAGGCACGCCCCTATCGCCAAGCCGACTTCTGGGACGACATTATGCGGGTTACCGAGGGGCGGGCAGACCAGGAACTGGCTCAGGTGCTGGTTACCCAGGCTTACCCCACCATCCGCTGGATGGCCGCTAAAGGGCACCGGTGGGTCCCCAGTTACGCCACTCCGGGGGCCAGCATGGCAGTAGCCCTCAACGGAGGCGGGGCGCAACTCTCCGAGCACTGGTTTTCGGTGGCCGAACGCCTGGGGGTGGACATCCGTTATCAGCACCAGGCCGAAGAGATTTTGCGCAACGAGAAGGGCCGATGTATCGGTGTGCGTGCCCTCACGCCAGAAGGGATAACCGAGGTGCGGGGGAAGGCGGTTATCTTGGCCTGCGGGGGCTTTGAGGCGAATGCCGCCATGCGCAACAGTTACCTGGGCCCCGGTTGGGACCTGGTCAAAGTGCGGGGCGTCCCCTTCAATACCGGGGACGGCCTGCGCATGGCCCTAGACATAGGCGCCTGGCCCTACGGACACTGGAGCGGTTGCCACTCCACGCCCCAGGACCTCAACCGTCCGCCTTACAGCCTTCGCGTGGGAGCGTCCTCGGGGGAGTTCTCCCGCTACGCTTACCCTTACGGCATCCTGGTGAACATCTACGGCCAGCGCTTTGTGGACGAAGGGGAAGACCTGCGCCCCTACACCTACGCCAAGATGGGCAGGGCGATTGTGGCCCAGCCCAAGGGCATAGCCTTCCAGATCTTTGACCGCAAGGTGGAGCACCTGCTGCGGGGCTACGATAGAGCCACGGGGGCACGGGCCGCCTCCCTCTCGGAACTAGCCCACCTCTTGGGCATAGACCCTCAGGGCCTGGTGCGCACTGTTCAGGAGTTCAACTCCGCCGTCCAGCCAGGGCCCTTCAACCCCCGAGAGCGGGATGGGAAGTGCACCCGTGGCCTGGCCATCCCCAAGAGCAACTGGGCGCAGACCATCGACGAGCCCCCCTTCTACGGGTATGCGGTGGTGTGTGGCATCACTTTCACCTTTGGGGGTCTCCGCATCAACCCCAAAGCCCAGGTGATCCACACCTCAGACCGCCCTATCCCTGGCCTATATGCATGCGGAGAAATCGTAGGGGGGCTATGGTATTTCAACTATCCGGGCGGGTCAGGGATGACGGCGGGCGCTACCTTTGGGCGTATCGCCGGCCGAGAGGCAGCCAGGGAGGCGCTGGGATAAGAACGCGAAGCCTTGTGCGCGCTATGGAGACGACAAGGGGGCTCCTGGAGCCCGGGAGGGTAGGAACATGGGACGCCTGCAACGCTGTGCACGGTTTGCCGTCGGAGGCCTTGCGCTGGCCGGCCTTGTGCTTTTAGCCTGTGCTCGTGCCCAGCCCACCCCTGCCCTCTCTCCGACCCCTCTTCCGTCGCCCCAAGCGACGCCCCTGCCGGCCGTTACCCCTTCCCCGACCCCTCTCGCCGTTGCAACGCCTACCTCCCTCCCCACCCCTACGCCTACCGTGTTCCTGGGGGGAGGTGCTCTTACCCCGGTGGCCGTGGTTACGCCCTCCACCGCCGCTCTCCCCGATGGGGAACCACCCCCCAATCGCCGGGGGGGCGTCCTGCGAGGGACTTGGAGCGGGACCCTCCGTCACTTTGATATGCACCAGGTTGGGGAACTGGGGACGTGGAACGCCGTGAACCTCATCTACAACCCCCTCTTCGAGTGGAGCGCCCTGGACCGTAAACAGGAGACCATCGCCCCCGAACTGGCCGAGGCGTGGGAGGTCAGCCCCGACGGCACCCGCTATACCTTCAAACTGCGCCAGGGCGTCCAGTTCCACGACGGCACCCCCGTAACGGTGGACGACGTGGTCTTCTCCCTAAACCGTGTCTACGGGCGCAACCTCCCCCCTGGCACCGTCAGCGCCCGGGCCGAGTGGTTCGCTGACATGGTGGACAAGGTAGAGGCCCTGGGGCCAGACCGGGTCGTTGTAACCCTTCGGTTCCCCAGCGCCAACTTTATGACGCTTATGGCCGAAGGGTGGCATGTCATCGTCCCCAAGCACGTGGTAGAGAAGCAGGGCGACCTGAAGACCGTCGCGGTGGGCACCGGCCCCTTTGTCTTCAAGTCCTTCGTGCCCAACCAGAGTTTCGAGGTAACCCGTAACCCCAATTACTGGCGTCAAGGCTTGCCTTACCTGGACGGAGTCGTGCTCTACAACATTACCGACCAGACGACCGTTCTGGGTGCCCTCCTGACCAAGCGCCTGGATATGGCAAATCCTGCAGGGCAGAACATAGAGCCACGCACAGCCGAGGAACTGCGTCGGCGGAATGTGCCGGGGATGGTGGTGGAGGAGAACCCCCGACTGGGCGTGTATTCTATCCTTATCCAGACCACAAAGAAGCCTCTGGACGATATCCGTGTGCGCCAGGCTATCAACGAGGCCCTCAATCGGGAGGAATACCAAAAATTCGCCAAGGCCATCAAGTTCAAGATAGGGGGTGCGGTCTTCCCGGGCTCCGTGTGGGACTTGCCCCAGGCCGAGTGGGAGCAACTGCCCGGCTACGGCCCCAACTACGAGGCGCGCCTGGCACGGGCCAAGCAACTCCTGGCCGATGCTGGCTTGCCCGGCGGGGGTCTTACCCTGGAGATGACCGGCTCGGCGGGACCCGCCTGCGACGACGCCCAGGAGGCCATGCGGACCATGCTCGCCCGCATTGGCATCACGGTAAAGCCCGCCTGCACCCCCACCACTGACGCACGGGTGCGGGAAGAGGAGGGGCGTTTTGACCTCCACTACCAGGGCTATGGCATCTCCTCTATTGACCCGGCGGGGGTTATCGGGACGCATATGGTCTGCGGAGGGGGGCGCAACTTCTCCCGCATGTGCTCCCCACGGATAGATGAGTTATACCGCCAGCAGATAAGCGTCCTGGACCTGCAGGAGCGGGCAAAGGTGGTGCGTGAGTTGGTGAAGGAGGTAACCCGCTTCTCCGGCATGAACATCATCGGTTGGTATGTAGAGTTCTTCGCTAAGTGGGGGTATGTAAAGAACCATATCGTTACCCCCTCCCGTTACACGGCCGCCGCCAAACTGGAGTGGGTGTGGCTGGACAAGTAGTCAACCCGCTTCTAAACGGGTGTTGAAACACGGCGGGGCACTGATGCGGAGGGAGTTTCCGCCTGTGGGGGAAAGCCGTGCGCGCATATATCGTGAAACGTTTTCTCCTGGCGGTCCCCACTTTTATCGGGGCGACCATGCTGGTCTTTCTACTCCTGCGTGTCGTGCCCGGGGATGTTGCCTTGAACATCCTGGGGGAAGACGCCACGACCCACCCGGAGAAGTTAGCGGAGATCCGGCGGGCCCTGGGGCTGAAGGACCCCCTCTATAAGCAGTATGGGTTGTGGCTTTGGAGGGTTTTCCACCTAGACCTGGGCAAGTCTTTCATGAGCGGTTTCCCGGTCGTTGAACTGTTTAAGCACCGCCTTCCTCTCACCCTGAACCTGACCCTCTACGCCATGCTGATTACCATTCTCCTGGCTATCCCCCTGGGTGTGCTCTCCGCTATTCGCCAGGACACGTGGGTAGACTATGTGGCACGGGTGTTTGCGGTGCTGGGGCTTTCTATACCCAACTTTTGGCTGGGCCTGATGATCCTCACCGTGCTCGTCCTGGGGTTCAATTGGTTCCCCCCTCTTGGCTATCAGCCTTTTTGGAGGAATCCTGTGGGTAACCTGCAACAGTTGCTGTGGCCAGCAGTGGCAGTGGGGACGGCGCAGGTGGCGATCATCGCCCGCATGACCCGCTCTGCTATGCTGGAGGTTTTACGGGAGGACTATGTGCGCACTGCACGCTCCAAGGGCCTGCGGGAGCGGGTCGTCCTTCTGCGCCACGTTCTTCGCAATGCCTCCCTGCCCATTGTTACTTTGCTGGGAGTGGAGTTTACTACGCTGATGTCCGGCGTGGTCGTAACGGAAACCGTCTTCAGCCTTCCCGGCATGGGCAGGACGGTCATTGATGGTCTCCTGACCAAGGATTACCCGATCATTGAGGCAACAACCCTTTTTATCATCTGCCTCGTGGTGCTGGTGAATCTCCTGGTTGACCTGTGCTACGCTTGGCTTGACCCCCGTATCTCTTACGGATAGAAAGTTCTCACTATGCACAAAGACGAACAGGGGGGATTGCAGGAGGGCAAGATAGGTGTGCAGGTAGCGGATACAGGGCGTCTTCCCGGGGTGGGGCGTGGGGGGATAGGGAGGCGCTTGCTACAGTTGGCCAAGAGCAAACCGTTGGGGGTGGCTGGGGCCGTCCTTCTGCTGGCCCTGGTCGCCCTTGCGGTAACCGCTCCCCTTTTCGCCCCGTATGACCCCTTTGCCCACGACCTGTCCAATCCCTGGTCCGGCCCCTCCTCCCGCCACTGGCTGGGCACCGACCAGTATGGCCGAGACACCCTCAGCCGGCTCCTGCTGGGGGCACGTTACTCCCTGCTCATTGCCTTCGCCGCCACGCTAGGAGGCGGAACTGTGGGCGCCCTTCTTGGTCTGGTGAGCGGCTATTTTGGGGGGTATGTGGACCTGGCTGTCCAGCGGTGGGTGGACATACAGATGGCTATCCCTCCCCTCCTCCTCACCCTCCTGGTGGTTACCGCCGTTGGCCCGAGTGTTCCCGGGGTTATCATCGCCCTTGGCATAGGGATGATGCCCCGGACCACCAGAGTGGTCCGCTCCGTGGCCCTGGCCACCAGGGAGATGACCTTCGTGGAAGCTGCCCGTGCTCTGGGCGCTGGGCACGCCCGCATTATGTTCCTCCACGTGCTCCCCTCCTGCGTCGCCCCTTACATCGTTATCCTGTCCGTGTCTATCGGTGGTCTCATTGTGGCCGAGGCCTCCCTCGGTTCTTGGGGCTGGGCGTCCAGCCTCCCACTCCGACCTGGGGGCAGATGCTTAGCCGGGCCATGGAGGCCATTCGGCTGAGCCCCTGGGTGCCCTTCTTCCCCGGCCTGGCCATCGCCTTCACCGTCTTCGCCTTCAACATGCTGGGCGATGCCCTTCGGGACATCCTGGACCCCAAACTGCGGGGACGGTAAAGGAGGCAACCGTGAACCTTCCTCGGCCGACCACGCGCTTGCGCCACCTCCTTCACCGCCAGGGGAAAGTGCTCACGGTGGTGCATCCCCCCAGCGCCTACCTGGCGAAGGTGATGGAGATGGCAGGAGTGGAGGCGGGGTTTATCGGCACCTCGGCGGTGGTAGGGTTCTGCACCGGCCTGGCAGATGTGGGCGTGGCAAGCCTGACCGAGTGCCTGCAGGTAGCGGAGTGGATCGCCCGCTCCGTGCGCTTCCCCGTTATCCTGGATGGGGACACGGGGCACGGAGGCATTATGGCGGTGCGCCGTATGGTCCGGGAGTGCATCCGACGGGGTGTGGCCGGAGTGCGCATCGACGACCAACCGATAGAGCGGAAACGGGGCACTGGCTCGGCGGGCATCTGGGTAGAGGACTTGGACATCGTCCTGGCCCGGTATCGGGCCGCTGTGGAGATGCGGAATGAACTGGACCCCGATTTTGTGGTGATGGCCCAGTGCTATGCGGGGGAGGCGCAGAACTCCACCTTTGAAGACGCCCTCCGCCGGATGCGTGCCTACAAAGAGGTCGGGGTGGACTGGGTGCAGTTTTCCGCCCCCCGCTCTGTAGAGGAGATACGGATAGCCCGCCAGGCCATCCCTGGCCCCTTTTCGGTGATGTTCGGGCACCTCCCCCGTCCCCTCACCCACCGGGAACTGCTGGAACTGGGCATTACCATCGCCTGGGCCACGGTGCCGGTGCACCAGGTCATCTCGGTCGCCCTATATGACTTCCTGCGGGACTACATGGAACGGGATACACAAGCCGTCCAGGACTTCCGCCAGCGCTATGCAGAGCACCCCCTCCTGCGCAGGGGTGTTCCCCTGGGGGTGGAGGGGGAAGACCTGGCCCGTCTTCGGGAACTGGAGGCACGCTATTTCCCTCCACCGCCTCAGGGGATGCCCGCCACCCGGGAGGCGCGGCCGGGAGATGCCCCTCACGGCTGAATGGGTTTGGTAACGGGGGCGCCCGCTCCCCAGAAGAAGGCCCCCCGCCCCGCCGCACCACCCACCACTACCACCTCGTAGCACCCGGCGTCCTCCAGCACGGGCACCAGCGTCTCCGGGCTCTCCCACAGCCAGGTCAACTCGGGGTGGGCCAGGGCCAGCGCCTTCGGCTCCTTGGGGAGCATCAGGAGGCGGAAGGGCATACGGGCCAGCCGGTGCAGGGCCTTGCGCAGTTCCTCCTTCCCCCAGCCCCCTTTTCGGAACACCTGGGCGTGCTCCGGGCAGATGAAGAGGGTGTGGTGCTCCTTCTCCTGAGTGCCGTAACGGGGGTCGGACCGACGCCCGATGAGCCACAGGCCCGTGGACACCTGCGCCGCGTTCTGCGCACAGGTGGAGAACACCTCGGCCAGGCGCTCCGGCGCGGCGCTTTGGAAGTCGTGCAGTTCGCAGATGCCGTAGACAAAGTGGACCGTTACGGTGTTGGCGTCGGGCGGGAAGCCGTGCTCCACATGGTATGGGGGCCAGGGGCTCTCCTCTTCGTTCTCCGCCACGCAGGCACTGTATTTGAGGGGGGAGCCGATGGTGTCCATATCCGATACGCCCGGATAGGTGTGGCCGATGTTCATCATGCACAGGCGCACCGCCCGGCCGATAACGGTGTTGGCGAAAGAGGGAGCGCCCGGCCCCAGAGCGCACACCCGACTGTTCAGGCCGATCTGCCGGCGGATGGGGCCGTTCACCCAAAGGAGGGGGGCGTGGGGGCCGGTGGACATGGCCTTGTTGCGCAGGTAAATCTGGGGTTCCGCCAGGCATTCTATAGCGGTGAGCACCACCGGCAGATGCTCGGGACGGCATCCCGCCATAACCGCATTGGCGGCGATTTTGGCTACAGTGCCGGTGCCGAACCCCGGCTCCAGAATGGCGACCACATCCTCCGGGTTTCGGCGGGTGCCCTTGAGCATGCGTTCCAGGGCCTCCTCGGTGGGAGGGACGAGGGGAAAGCCATCGCTCCATCCGTAGGCGAGGAAGCGCTCGTTCATGGCCTGGAAGGCCTCCAGGCCGTCCCCCGGGAAGGTAATCCACTCCTCCTCCAGGAAGACCAGTTCCTCCTTCGCCTCCATACGGGCAATGGGCTGGGTCAGGCCGGCCACCACCTGCTCTAGAGCGGACTCCACCATAGAGCGGATGTCCTGGGGGGGCTGGTTGGTGAAGGGGGTGGGGACGATGGCGATGGGCAGTTCGGGGAGACCAAAGGTCTGGGCGCTCCTTCGGGCATCCCGCACAAAGCCTTGGGCCGTGTAGGAGACGGTGGGGATCCCCCGCCGTTCCAGGAGGGTCATGTCGTGGACAAGCCACGACGTGCACGACCCTCAGTCGCTGGTGGTGCCGATGACGGCGTCCACCTCCCGGGCGATACGGTCGGCCTCTCGGGGGGTGAGATGGCGCATGGTGAAGCCCACGTCCCCGTGGTAGAAGGAGAAGCGGGCCTGGGGGAAACGCTTCTCCAGGAGGCGCTGGGTGTGCTCCAGGGCCACATCGCCCCCGGCTTTCATATTCCAGTAGAGGCCGATGCGTCTGCCCTCCAGGGTGGAAAGCCGTGGGGCTGGGGCGAGACGGCTCTGGACGGGTTTGGCCACAGGGTTGTAGACCTTCAAAGGCGACATCTCCTCCCTCCTTCTCCCTCTGTCAGGGGCAGTATAGCAGACCCGCCCCGTCGGTGGGTGGAGGAAGGGCTGCCCCCCTGCCCTCACACCCCTTGTGCCCCCCGCTACTGCGTGTTACACTGGGCGTGGAGCACCACCCACCTGGGGGTTGGAGAGGGGTTGCATGACCATTTCCCCCGCTGACCGCAACCGCACCCTGGACCTGGCCCTCGCCCAGATTGAACGCACCTATGGCAAGGGCACCGTAATGCGCCTGGGGAGCCCCGAACGCCTCCCCATTGACGCCATCCCCACCGGCTCCCTGGCCCTCGACCTCGCCCTGGGCGTGGGGGGCGTGCCCCGGGGTCGGGTGGTGGAGATCTTCGGCGCCGAGTCCTCCGGGAAGACCACCCTTGCCCTACACATCCTGGCGGAAGCCCAGCGTCGTGGTGGGGTTGCTGCCTTTATTGACGCCGAGCACGCCTTTGACCCCCTCTACGCCCAGAACCTGGGGGTGCGCCTGGAGGACCTCCTCATCTCCCAGCCCGACTACGCCGAGCAGGCCCTGGACATCGTCGACCAACTGGTGCGCACCGGGGCAGTAGATGCGGTGGTGGTGGATAGTGTCGCCGCCCTGGTGCCCCGTGCCGAACTGGAAGGGGAGATGGGCGATGCCCATGTGGGCCTGCAGGCCCGCCTGATGTCCCAGGCCCTGCGCAAACTCACTGCCAACATCAGCCGTTCCCGGGCGGTGGTGGTGTTCATCAACCAACTCCGGGAGAAGGTGGGGGTGCTCTTCGGCAACCCGGAAACCACCCCCGGCGGACGTGCCCTCAAGTTCTATGCCTCGGTGCGTATTGACCTGCGCAAGGGGGAGGCCATCAAGCAGGGGAATGAGGTGGTGGGCATTCGGGTGAAGGCACGGGTGGTGAAGAATAAGGTGGCTCCCCCCTTCCGCACCGCCGAGTTTGACATCATGTTCAACCGGGGCATCGCCAAAGAGGGCGACCTGGTGGACCTGGGCACCGCCCTGGGTATTCTCAAGAAGGCCGGTGCCTTCTACACCTACGGAGAGACCCGCCTGGGGCAGGGGAGGGAGTCGGCTAAAGAGTTCCTGCGCCAGCACCCCAACATCGCCCAGGAGATTGAGAAGCAGATCCGCACCGCCTCCGCTCAGGTGCCCCTTGTCCCGGCCCTCGCCCACGACGAAGAGGGGGAGGAGGCATCCCTCTAGACCGCCGATACCGGGAGGCCCGTTATGCCACTCCTCTCACCACGAGACCGCACCGTCCTGCAGGAGCGCTTTAGCAGGGAACTGCGACGGGACATTACGCTAACCCTCTTCACCTTCCGCAGTGCCGGCCTACTAACGGTGCCCGGCCGAGAGTGCCCCACCTGCCCCCAGACGCAAGAGGTGCTGGAGGAGGTGGTCGCCCTCTCCCCCAAACTGCGCCTGGAGGTGGTGGACTTCTATGCCCAAGGGGAGGAGGCACGCCGTCGGGGTGTGGAGCGCATCCCCTGCTTTACTTTCAGCGCCGATCAGCAACCCTACGATAACATCAAGTTCTACGGCCTCCCCACCGGCTACGAGTTTCTCACCCTGGTGGAGGACATCATCGCCCTCTCCCGGGGGGTAACACCCCTGCGTCCCGCCCTGCGGGAGGTGGTGCGCCAAATAGATAAGGAGGTGCACCTGCAGGTCTTCGTTACCCCCACTTGACCCTACTGCCCCCAGATGGCCAGGTTGGCCCACGCCGTCGCTATGGAGAACCCCCGCATCCGTGCGGATGTGGTGGAGGTGGAGGAGTTCCCTTACCTGGCTCAGACCTACCAGGTGCGGGGGGTGCCCAAAACCGTCTTCAACGGCTTCGCCGAACTGGTGGGGGCAGTGCCCCCAGAGGCCTTTCTGCAGAAACTCCTGACCGCCGTGGGCCGGCTGGACCTCCTCCCTAAGGTAGCGCCGGAGAAAGAGGAGGGACGCCCGTAGCCATGCGGTGGTTGGTTATTGGGATAGCACTGCTCTTCGCCCTCTGGCCCCGCCTCTCCCACGCCGGTGGACCGGAAGTCCTCGCCAAGGGGGTGGAAAGCCGTTTCCCCGAGGGCATCCTTTTCCGGGTGGAGGCCCAAAGCGACGCCCCCATTACCCGTGTGGTGTTGCGCTTTCGGGTGGGCAACGAGCGGAGCCGACGCTTCCAGCCTCTGGTCATCACCCCCGCCAAGAGCCTCTCGGCAGAGGCCCTTATCCGCACCGATACCGCTGCCCGCTACATCCCGCCGGGGGCACGCATTGAATACCTCTGGGAGATAGAAGACGAGGCCGGCAATCGCCTGGAGACGCCCCCGGAGCACTTCGTCCTCCTGGACCCCCGCTGGAACACATGGGAGAGCATCCAGCAGGGATTGGTAACCGTCTATTACTATGCCCCTATTCGCACCCGTGCCCAGACCATTGCCCAGGCGGTGGAGGAGACCTTTGCCCGCTGGGGGCCGGTGCTAGGGGTGGAGACCTCCCGCCCCGTTACAGTAACGGTCTTCACCACCTACCGGGACATGCTTCCTGCCCTCCCCCCTACCAGCAGGACGGTGCGCACCGAGTTGATCACCGAGGGCACCACCTTCGCCGACCAGGGGGTTATCGTGATGCTGGCCTCGGGGCCGGCGGTGCGGGGTATTGCCTCCCACGAGGCCATGCACTACCTGCTGGATATGGCCATCCCCAATCGGCGTCTGCCCGTGCCGGTGTGGTTCAACGAGGGGCTGGCGGAGTTGGGCAACCTGGCTCCCACCGCCGAATACGACCAGGCCCTCTTTGAGGCCCTGCGACGGGGCACCCTTCTCCCTATCACCAGTGTGGAGAGCATGCCGGGTCGTCCCGAGGATGTCATCCTGGTCTACGGGCAGGGGAAGGCCATGGTGAAATACATCGTGGAACAGTTTGGGGAGGAGAAACTGCGCCCACTGCTCCGCTTGCTGGATCAGAACATCCGCTTTGATGAGGCGTTCCGCCAGGTTTACGGGATCACCCTTCTGGAGGTGGAAAACGAGTGGCGGCGCACGGTGGGGGCACCGGTGCGTGCGCCCGAGGCGCAGGCGGCGCCCCTGCCAACCCCCATTCCTCTCCCCACCATCATCCCCTTTGGGGCGCCGACCCCTGTCGCCGGCGCCCCTACCCCTACGCCTGAGGCGGTTGTCCCCTCCGACACGCCTACCCCCTCTGCCCCCACCCGCACAGGGGGGTGCGCCCCCGGCCGAGCGACGGCCGACGGCCTCCTGCTGGGGATTATGCTGGTGGGCCTCCTGACCCTCCGTCAGCGGCGCTAAAGGTGACGCAGGCGGACGCCACCTCCTCCACCACCAGGATGGCGTCTAACAGGGGCCGTCCCGCGCCTCCATAAAGGGTGAAGTCCGTAGATTTCTACTCCTCAGCGGGCCTTGGGGTTCAGCACATCGTTCAGGGCGTCCCCCAGGAGGTTCCAGGCGAAGATAAGCAGGGCGACCGTTACCACAGGCGGGAGGAGCATGTGGGGCCACTTCTGCAACACCGAGATGCTCTGCCCCTCCCAGATCATGTTCCCCAGGCTGGGCACCGGGGGTTGAATGCCGATGCCCAACCAACTGAGCACCACCTCCGCCCCGGCGATGGCCCCCAGGCCCATGGAGACGGAGACGATGACGGGGGGCAGGGCGTTGGGGAGCAGATGCACGAGTAGGATGCGCCAGAGGGATGCCCCCATCGCCCGGGCGGATTCAACGAAGGCCTGCTCTTTGAGGGAGAGGACTTGCCCCCGCACCAAGCGGGCCATGCCTATCCAGGAGAAGGCCGCCAAGGCCCCAAACACCACAAAGTAGTCCACGATGCCCCAGCGCACCAACCCCCGAATGCCGGTGGCGTCCTCAAAGTCCCGCACTAACTCCAGCACCCGGGGCTTCAGGGTTGCCGCCATGAGGATGACCAGCAGGATGCCGGGGAAGGCGGTAAACAACTCCCCGATGCGCATCACCAGGGAGTCCACTTTGCCCCCCAGGTAACCCGAAAGGAGCCCCAGGGTGACGCCCAACAGCAGGCTCCCCGTTAGCACCGACGCGGCGGTAATGATCAGGTTCGTCCGCAGGCTATAGATGATACGGGAGAGGATATCTCTCCCCACGCCGTCGGTGCCCAACCAGTGGCGGGCGCTGGGGGGCTGGCGCACCGCCGTCAGGTCCTGCTGGTTGTAGCCATAGGGGGCAACCCAGTGGGCGAAAAGCCCGCTCCCATACAGAAGGAGGATGACCACCAGGGCGAAGACCGCCTTCGGCTTCCGCAGGAGTTTGCGGAAGGAGCGGAGCCACAGGCTCTCGCCCCGGCCGGTGGGGATGGCAACCGCCTGCGCCTTGTGCATCCTTTCCTACCTGTAGCGAATGCGGGGGTCCAGGAAAGCATACAGGATGTCCACCAACAGGTTGGCCAGCACAAAGGCGACCGCAAAGATCATAGTCAGGGCAGTAATCACCGGGTAGTCCCGACGGAAGATAGAGTCCACCGCCAGCCGTCCGATGCCGGGGATGCCGAAGAGGGTCTCGGTGATGAAGGCCCCCTCCACCAGGCCCGCCAGGGAGAAACCGATAACGGTGGCGATGGGGATCATGGCGTTGCGCAAAACGTGCCGGCTCTGCACCAGGTGCTCCGGGAGACCCTTGGCCCGGGCGGTGCGCACATAGTCTTGCCCCAGCACCTCCATGGCCGAGGCACGGGTGAGGCGGCCGATGCCGGCGACGCCCGGGAGGCCCATAACCAGGGCGGGCATAACGATGTGGGGGCTGAAGAGGCCCTGCCAACCCGAGGTGGGCAGGAGGTGCAGTTTCACCGCAAACACCAGGATAAGGAAGGGGGCGGTAATGAACACCGGCATGGAATAAAAGAAGAGGGCCCCGCTCACCAGGGCGGTGTCCAGCCAGGTGCCCTGGCGGTAGGCTGCCAGAAGGCCCAGGGGGATGCCCAGGGCCACGCCGATGAGCAGGGCAGCGAACCCCAACTGGGCCGAGACCCAAATCTTCTTGCCGATAAGGGAGGCAACGCTCCGGCCGGGGTAGGTGTAACTCTCCCCCAGGTTGCCCTGCAGGGCTTTGCGGATGTAGTCCACATATTGCACCAGGAGGGGGCGGTCAAGGCCCATCTCCCGACGCAGGCGGGCGGCGGCTTCGGGGGTGTATTTGGTGCCCAGACGCACCTGCACCGGGTCCCCCGGTCCGTAACGCCCCAAGACAAAGGTTACAAAGGTAACGGACGCCAGGAGCACCGGCAACCACAGGAGCCGGCGGGCTACGTAGACCAGCACCCCCACCTCCCCGGCGGGCTTACCGGGCTACCCACCCTAGCGCTCTATCCACACATCCTTCAGCCGTGGGACGATGATGGGGAGCAGGCGGTAGCCCTTGACATAGGGTTTGATGAGAACGAACCGCTCCCCGCTATACCAGAGGGGAATCCAGGCTGCCTCCCGCACGATGATCTCCTCTGCCCGGTTGTAGAGTTCCACCCGCTTGTTCCAATCCTGCTCCCCCCGTGCCTGTTCCAGGAGGCGGTCCACCTCTGGGTTGTTGTAGAAGGTGTGGTTCTGGGTGCTCTTGCTGTGGAAGAGGATGTCCAGGAAGTTCTGGGGGTCGGGGTAGTCGGCTACCCAGCCCAGGCCGGCGAAGGCCTGCAAGTTCCCCCGGTTCAGTTCCTGGAGGAAGGTGGCCCATTCTACCTGCTGAATTTCCACCTCTACCCCCAGGGTCTGCTTCCACTGGTCCATAATAACTTCCAGGTCCAGGCCGGCGGAGCCGCCCGTGCCCGGCACGGTGATGACGATACGAGGCAGTTGGCCGGCGTATTTGGACTCCGCCAGCAGGCGCTTGGCCAGGTCGGGGTTATATTTCAGGCCCTTCTCCTGGATGGAGGGGTTGTAGCCGGGGAAGCCTGGGGGCAAGATGCCGTAGGCGGGGGTAACCAGGCCGGAGAGAACCTGGCTGGCGATGAGTTCCTTGTTGATGGCGTGGGTAAGGGCCTGGCGCACCTTCACATCGTCAAAGGGGGGCTTCTTCACATTGAAGCCGATGTAGTAGGTGTCAAAGGAGGCAGGGGCCTGCACCAGTTGCTTGCTCAGGGGGTTGTTGGGGTCCCGCACCCGCTCCAGGTCGGCCAGCCCCACACCTGTCATGTGAATCTCGTCGTTTTCATACATGGCCATGGCGCTCCCGCCCGCCAGGAGCAGTTCCACCCGGTCCAGTTTGGCGGGGCCACGGTAGAAGTCGGGGTTGCGTTCCAGCACAATGCGCTCCCCCACCTTGTATTCCTTGAGTTTGAAGGGGCCGGTGCCGTTGGGCTGGTCGGTCCAGCGCCGTCCCATGCGCTCTATCTGCTCCCGGTCCACCACGAAGGCGGTGGGGTAGGTGAGTTTGGCGATGAAGTAGACCTTGGGCTGGTCAATGGTGATCTGCAGGGTGTAGCGGTCCACCACCCGCACCCCGCTTACCTCGGTGGCCTTCCCTTCCAGTTTCTCCTTCACCCCCACGATATCCCCCAGGTAGGTCTCGGCCACGGGGGACTGGGTCTTGGGGTCGGCCGCCCGCTCCAGGGAATACTTGAAGTCCTCGGCGGTAACCTCTCGCCCGTTGTGGAACTTCACCCCCCGACGCAGGTAGAAGGTATAGGTGCGTCCGTCGGGGCTCACCTCCCACCGTTCGGCGATATCGGGGATCACCCGCAGGTCGTAGTCCAGGGTAACCAGCCCGCTGAAAACCTCCACGATAATGTAGGCCGAGGTTACATCACTGGCCAGGTGGGGGTCCAGGGTAGGGGGGTCATCCCACAGTCGGCGGAAGACGCCCCCCGTGCGAGGGGTGGAAGGGGACGGAGCGGGGGCGGCAGTGGGGGTAGGGGTGGGGATTGCCCCCGGGGTTGCCTGGGCGGGCGCAGGGGCACGAGGCGTGGGTTGCGCCGCCTCTCGCCGACAGCCCACCGACACCACCACCAAGAGCACCGTCAGGATAGAAAGCCACGCCGCTGCCCGTTTCATAGTGTCCTCCCCGGGTTTTTGGGGTCTCCCGCCCCTCTAGGGTATTATAACGGAGACCGAGGGCCGACGGTTGGGGGCACCCCTTATCGGCGCTCCACCGGGGCGCTCCCTTTCCCGATGCTCCAGGCCAGATACGCCTTTAGGAAGGGGTCCAGGTCCCCGTCCAGCACCCCTTCCGCATCGGCGGTCTCGTAGCCGGTGCGGTGGTCCTTTACCAGTTTATACGGATGGAGGACATAGGAGCGGATTTGGGTGCCGAACTCCGGGGGAATGTGCTCTCCCTTCAGGCGGGCCAGTTCCTCCTGGCGCTGACGCTCCTGCAGAGCCATGAGGCGGGCCCGCAGGATGCGCATAGCGATCTCCCGGTTCTGGTGCTGGGAGCGCTCCTGTTGGCAGGTAACGGTGATGCCTGTGGGGAGGTGGGTGATGCGCACCGCAGAGGCGACCTTCTGCACGTTCTGCCCCCCGTGGCCAGAGGCCCGGAAGGCCTCTATACGCAGGTCCTCGGGGCGGATGACCACATCCCCCGTCTGCTCCGCTTCCGGGAGCACCTCCACCAGGGCGAAGGAGGTGTGGCGCGCTCGGTCGGCGTCAAAGGGGGAGAGGCGCACCAGGCGATGGGTGCCCTTTTCCCCTTTCAGCCAGCCGTAGGCGTAAGGCCCGCAGACCTCCAGAGTGGCGCTTTTGATGCCCGCCTCCTCCCCCGGGGAGCGGTCCAGCAGGCGCACCTGGAAACCCCGGCGCTCCCCCCAACGGATATACATCCGCAGGAGCATCTCCGCCCAGTCGTGGGCGTCGGTTCCCCCTAGGCCGGCGTGCACCGCCACAATGGCGTCCCGCCGGTCATAGGGGCCGCGCAGGGCCTGGCGCAGATGCAGGCTTTCTACCTCCTCTTCAAGGGCGTGGAGGTCGGCCTCTAGGTCGGGGGCCAGGGCGGAGTCCCCCTCCTGCAAGGCCATCTCCAGGAGGCCGTCCAGTTCGGCGAGACGTCGCTGGACGCTTTGCCACTGCTCCACCTCCTCCCTCAGGGCGTTGAGGCGGAAGAGGGTGTTCTGGGCAGCGGCAGGGTCATCCCAGAAGGTAGGGCTGGTGGTCTGGGCCTCCAGGCGAGACGCCTCCTGGGCCTTGCGGGGGATATCAAAGGCGCTCCAGCAGGTCGGCCAGGCGCTGGCGGACCTGCTGAAGGCGTTGACGCAGTTCCTGCAGGGCTGGCATGGTATCTTCCCTTCTACAGCAAGCGCCCCTGCTGAGGGTGGGCGGGGGCTGTCTCCGGCAGATGCCCCCCGGCTGCCAGGTGAGCAAGGCGGGTCGGCTCCGGCAGGCGATGGCCCCGTATACATGCTAAGACAAGGCGCACCGCCCCTGCCAGGTCTATCCGATGGCCGGGGGAGACATAGACGGGGGAGATGCCCGTGCGGGTGCGCACCACCGCCCCCACGACCTCCCCACCGTCTACCAGGGGCTCCCAGGCCCCGGTGTCGGCGGGGAGAGGGTTGTGCCGTCCCCGCAGGATGCTCTTGGCACAGCCGATGGACGGGCGGTCGGTGAGCAGGCCGATGTGGCAGGCGATGCCGAAGCGTCGGGGGTGGGCAATGCCCTGCCCATCCACCATGAAGCAGTCGGGGGTGGTGCTCAAGCGCTCTAGGGCGCCCGCCAGAATGGGCACCTCCCGGAAGGCCAGCAGGCCCGGGATATAGGGGAAGGTTACCTTGCGGAGGGCGGTGCGCACCTCCACCACCTCCAAATCGGGGAAGGAGAGGACCACCGCCGCCCCCCGGGCGAACCCCTGGGGGTCCTCGGCCGAGAGGTCCAGTCCGCAGACGGTGCGAGGGGGGGTGTCCAGGGGGGTCAGGAGCACCTGGCGGGCCAGGCGCTCCTGCGTGGCCATAGCCTCGGAGGGGGAGAGGTCCCAGGGGTGGAGAACGCGCAGTTCCACAGAGCCAGGATAGCACAAGGGGACGGCGTTTTTGGCCTCCGGGGTCAGCCCACCCGCTCCAGAGGGGCAATGGGGTAGAGGAGGCGCTTGACCCCAGCCAGGTCAAACTGCACCGTTACCTCGTGTTCGTTGCCCGAGGGGGAGATGGCCACCACCAGCCCCTCTCCGAAGCGGGCGTGGCGCACCCGGTCGCCCGTCTTGAAGGGTGGAGGGGGAGCCTTGCTCGGCGTGGGGGGTGGCGTGGGACGGGCTTGGGCAGGAGGGGCACCCCGCACCACCTGGGGGGGCAGGTCCTGCAGGAAGCGGGAGGGGAGGGTAGGCTGGCTCCCCCCCGCCAGGTGCCGACGGAAGGCACGCAGAAGGTAAAGCCTCTCCTGCGCCCGTGTCATCCCCACATAGAGCAATCGCCTCTCCTCTTCTATCTCCTCCGGCGTGTCCAGGGAGCGGTAGTGGGGCAAAACCCCCTCCTCCAGCCCTACTAAGAACACTACGGGGAACTCCAGCCCCTTGGCCTGGTGAAGGGTAAGGAGGGTAACCACATCCTGCTGGCCCTCCAACTCGTCCTGCTCCGACACCAGGGAGACCCGCTCCAGGAATGTGAGCAGGCCCTGGGGCGGGGGCAAGTCTTTGAACTCACTGGCCAGGCCCCGCAGTTCCACCAGGTTCTCCCAGCGGGCCTCGCCATCCTCCTGGGCCAGAAGCCACTCCTTATAGCCCGTCTCCTCCAGCACTATGTCCATCAGGGCAACCAGGTCAAGGGAGTGGGCCAGGGGCGTGAGACGGCGGAGCAGATCGGCGAAGCGACGCAGGGCCGACAGCGGGGGGCCAGAGAGGGGGATGCCTTCGCCCTCCTGGAGGAGCACCTCTGCCGGCGCTTTCCCCAGGGTCTGGGCGTGGCGCAGGAGGGCATCCTGGGCCTTCTGGCCGATGCCCCGGGGGGGCGTGTTGACAACCCTCTGGAGGCTAATGGTATCGGCGGGGTTCACCAAAAGGCGCAGGTAGGCCAGCAGGTCCTTCACCTCACGGCGCCGGTAGAAGCGGATGGCCCCTACCACCCGGTAGGGGATGCCGTGGCGTAAGAAGGCCTCCTCCAGGGCACGGGACTGGGCGTGGGTGCGGTAGAGCACAACGCAGTGGCGGTAGCGGGCAACCCCCGAGCGCACCAGGCGCTCTATCTCCCCCGCCACCCACGACGCCTCTTCGTCTTCGTTGTAGGCCTCGTGCAAAACAATGGGAGCACCCCCTGTGCGCACCGGCACCAGGCGCTTGGCGATGCGCTGGGTGTTGGCGCTGATTACCCCCTCGGCCGCCTGCAGGATGGGTGGGGTGGAGCGGTAGTTCTCCTCCAAGTAGACGATTTTGCAATCGGGAAAGTCCTTTCGGAAGTCCAGGATGTTACGGATGTCGGCGTGTCGCCAGGAGTAGATGGACTGGTCGGGGTCGCCCACGACGCAGATGTTGCGCCACTTGCCGGCCACCTGCTTGGCCAGCGCATACTGGGCGGGGTTGGTGTCCTGGAACTCGTCGATAAGGAGGTGCAGGTAGCGCTCCTGATATTTGTGCAGCACCTGGGGGTGGTCCCGGAACAACTGATAGGTCAACAGGAGGAGGTCGTCAAAGTCCACCGCCTGGCTCTGGGTCAGGAGGGTCTGATAGCGCTGATAGACCTGGGCGATGACCTGCTCCAGGTAGGTGTGGGCGTGGGCCTGATAGCCCTCGGGGCCCAGCAGACGGGCCTTTGCCCCCGAGATGGCGTGGTGGATAGTGGACAGGTTGTAGCGTTTCGGGTCAAAGCCCGCCTCTTCCACCGCCCGCTTGAGGACCGCCCGCTGGTCCTCCTCATCGTATATGGTGAAGGAGGAGGCGAGGCCGATGGCCTTCCCCTCCCGGCGCAGGATGCCGGCGCAGAAGGCGTGGAAGGTCCCGCAGGTGAGGTGCTCGGCCTGTGCCCCCAGAAGGCGCTGGAGGCGCTCCAGCATCTCCCGTGCTGCTCTGTTGGTGAAGGTAACGGCGCAAATGCGGTATGGGGAGACCCCTGCCTCCCGCACCAGGTAGGCAATGCGGTGGACGATAACACGCGTCTTTCCGGAGCCGGGGCCGGCCACGATGAGGAGTGGCCCCTCCAGGGTGGTAACCGCTTCCCGTTGGTTGGGGTTGAGGCCGTCCAGCAGGGTGCTCACAAGGGCATGATACCCGATGGGGCAGGGGCATTAGGGCTGGGGGGTTGGGTGCGCCACGGGGGGAGGGGGCTGGGTCGGGACGGAAGGGGGGGGGGCCTCTTTGCCCGTAGC
>BEHZ01000007.1 GCA_002923335.1 bacterium HR23
TGCAGGAGCAAACGGTGGATGCCACGCTGGGGCGGGATGCTCTGCAGAAGAGCCTGGTGGCAGGCTACATCGGCACGGCGCTGGTGGCCCTTTTTATGCTCCTCTACTACCGTCTGCCAGGGCTGGTAGCGGTGGTTGCCCTGGGTATCTACGGTGTCATCGCCCTGGCGACCTTCAAACTCATCCCGGTAACCATGACCCTGGCAGGCATCGCCGGGTTCATCCTGTCCGTTGGCATGGCGGTGGACGCCAATGTGCTTGTCTTTGAACGGATGAAGGAAGAGTTGCGGGCGGGGCGCAGCCTCCTGGCCGCGATAGAGGCAGGCTTTAACCGTGCCTGGCCCTCCATTCGGGATAGCAACATCTCCACTTTTATAACCTGCGCCATCCTCTACTGGTTTGGGAGTCGGCTTGCGGCCAGCCTGGTGGTGGGATTCGCCGTAACCCTGTTTATCGGGGTGGCGGTGAGTATGTTCAGCGCCATCTTCACCAGCCGGACCCTACTGCGTCTGATGGCCCTCAGTCCGTTGGGGAAGTTCAGGGGTGCTTTCCTCCCCTTGGCCCAGCCCGCCCCTGCCCAAGCGGTTACCCCCATCAGCAGGAGGGTATAGCATGGACTTCGTTAGCCGGCGCTGGTGGTATTTCGGTTTCTCGGCCTTGGTCATTGTGATGGGCATCGTCTCTATGCTCATCCCCCCTGCCTTTCGGGTGGGCATAGAGTTTACGGGTGGGTCTGCCCTCGCCCTGACCTTTGAAGGCCCGGTGAGCCAGGCCGACCTGCGCAGCGTGTTCACCGGCCTGGGCCATCCGGAGGCGGTGATCCAGCGCACCGGGGAGCGCTCGTTCCTGGTGCGCACCGCCTTTCTCAAGGAAGGGAAGCCCCCCCAGGGCGACCAACCCGCCCTCCCCTCGGAGGCGGAGAGCATCCGCATCGCCCTGGGGGAGCGCCTGGCGCCCGTGAGCAGTATGGAAATCACCTCCGTATCCCCTGTGGTGGCGGGGGAGACGGTGCAGAAAGCGGTCATCGCCGTGGTGGCGGCCGCGGTGGTCATCCTATTCTATATCTGGTTTGCCTTCCGGCGGGTGCAGAAGGCATGGCGCATGGGCGTGGCGGCCGTCATCGCTCTTATTCACGATGTCCTGGTAACCCTGGGTGTCTTTTCGGTCTTAAGCAAGTTCTTCAACGTGGAAGTAAACGCCATGTTCATCACCGCTGCACTGACGGTGGTGGGCTACAGCGTGCACGACACCATCGTGGTGTTTGACCGCATTCGGGAGAATGCAGGGAGGGGCGTTGCCCGAGACCTGGAAGAGGTGGTCAACTTCAGCATCACCGAGACCCTGGGACGCTCCTTGAATACCAGCCTCACCACTCTCCTGGCCCTGCTAGCCCTGCTCCTGCTGGGAGGCCCCACCATACGCTCCTTCCTGCTGGCCATGGCCATCGGCATTATTACGGGGACCTACTCTTCCATTTTCATCGCAGCGCAGATCCTGGTGGCGTGGGAGCAGGGGGGGTGGAAGGGGCTGTTCCCGGCACGGCGGACGGCCGTGGCGGGGGCCAAATCCCCCTAGGGCACCAGCACGACCCTTCCCAGGGGGCGCTCCTGGGTAAGGAGACGGTAAGCCTCCAGCGCCCCCTCTACGCTCAAGGGTAGCCGCTGGGCGATGACAGGGCGGATGCGCCCTCCTTGCACCAGCCGAACCGAGTCCGCCACTTGCGCACGGGAGACACCCGATACCCCTATAATGCGGGCATCCCGGAAGATGACCTCGGCTGGAGCCAGGGAGACGCTTCCGCCCCCCAGTTCCCCCACCAGCACCAGGCGTCCGAACTGGGCCAGCGCCTTCCAGCACTCGCCGAAGGCCTCTGTCCCGATAAGGTTGAGCACCACATCGCACCCCACCTCCTCGGTGAAGGCCAGGGCCAGGTCGCCGAAGGCCAGGTCCGGGGTTACAAGAACCTGGTCGGCGCCCAGGGAGCGGAGGGCCCCTTCCTTGTGGGGAGATGTGGTCTCGGCCAACACCCGGGCGCCCAGGGCACGGGCCACCTGCACTGCATGGGTGCCCACCCCTCCCCCAGCACCGGTGATAAGGGCGGTCTCGCCCGCCTTCAAGCCCCCTGCATCCCGAAGGGCGTGGAGGGCGACGCCCAGGGGGCAGGCCAGGAGGCTAGCCTCCACTGTGTCCACTTCTGGCGGGAGGCGCACCAGGGCCAACTCGTGGAGCTTCACATACTCTGCAAAGCCCCCGTCTCCCCCGTGGCCTATCCCCAGCCCCCGTATACAGCGGTGCTCTCGCCCGGTGGTGCACCGCAGGCACCATCCGCACGGCTCTGTAAGGATCGAGACCACCTTATCCCCCGGTGCTAGGGAGAAGACCAGTTGCCCCACCTCTTCTACGGTGCCGGCGATTTCGTGCCCGAGCACCACCTGGGGCTTCACCCCCCGGCGCAGGGTGCCCCGCATCACCAGAATATCGTGGTAACACACCCCACACGCCGAGACCTTCACCAGCACATCGTGGGGGCCTAAACTGGGGTGGGGAAGGGTGCGCAGGGCCAGGCGAGGTGGGTCGCCGGGGGCCTCCAGAACCAGGGCTTTCACGGCTCGTCCTCCCTCCTGGGAATGCGTGTTCCCCTAGAGCAGGATATCATGCAAGGGAAGCCTGTGGGAGCACAGGGAAGGAGGAACAGTGCGTATCGGTGCCCATGTCTCGGCAGCCGGGGGTGTGGACAAGGCGGTTGACCGTGCCCAGGAGATGGGGGCAGAGTGCCTCCAACTCTTCGCCGGTGGAGGCCCCCAATCCTGGCGCTTCACCCACCCAGGAGAAAGCGCCTGCCATGCCTTTCGGGAGAAAGGCCGGCAGACCGGCATCGGCCCCAACTTTATGCACGGCATCTACCTCATTAACCTGGGCACCCCTGACCCCTCCCTGCTGGCCAAATCGGTGGACGCCCTGGCGCAGGCCCTGAACTTGGCAGCCGACCTGGGTATCGCGGGCGTCATTTTCCACTTGGGAAGCCACAAAGGGGTGGGGAAAGAGGCAGTCTTCCGCCAGGTGGTGGACGCCATCCTCCGGGTGCTGGAGCGCTCCAAAGAGGGCCCGTGGCTGGTGCTGGAGAACAGCGCCGGCATGGGCCAGCATATTGGCTCCTCTTTTGAGGAACTGGGACGCATTCGGAAGGCGGTGGGAAGCCCGCGGGTGAAGATATGCCTGGACACCCAGCACTGCTGGTCGGCGGGCTACAATATGGCCACTCCCGATGGCCTGAACAGGACGATGGAAGAGTTTGAACGGGAGATCGGCCTGGAGCACCTCGTGGCGGTCCACGCCAACGATTCCAAGGTGCCCCTGGGTTCGGGAGTGGACCGCCACGAGAACATCGGCGACGGCCTCATCGGGGAGAAGGGCTTCGCCACCATCTTGGCCCACCCCGCCTTTCGGGATGTCCCCTTCATCCTGGAAGTGCCCGGCCCCGACGGCAAAGGCCCCGACCGCACCCAGGTGGAGCGCCTCAAGGCCATACGAGCGCAGGTGGGGGTGCATCCCTAGCGCTATGCCTATCCGCCTTTCCCGGCGTGCCTTTCGCCGCCTGGTCCAGGAGGCCCTTGCCGGCCTGCCGGCCACCGTGTTGGCCTACCTGGATAATGTGGATATCCTGGTGCAAGACTGGCCTACCCCGCAGCAACTGGCCTCTGTGGGCGCCGAAAGCCCCTACGACCTCCTCGGCCTTTACGAAGGCATCCCCCGCACGGAACGCTCCTTCTACAACCTGGTTTTGCCCGACCGTATTACCCTCTTCCAGCGTCCCATTGAGGCGGTATGCGAGAGTGCCGAAGAGGTGGCCCAGCAAGTGCGTGTTACCATCCTCCACGAGTTGGCCCATTACTACGGCTGGAAGGACGCCGATATGGAACGCCTGGGGCTGGTGTAAAGGGGTGCAGTGCCCCGCATATCTCTGCTACACTAGAGCCACACCCCTCCTATGGATAGGGGCGGGCGATGGTGGTGCGCACCCTCTACGAACTGCAACAGGCGGATCTGGCCCTGGAGGCCCTGCACCGCACCCTGGCGACCCTAGAAGCCAGGCTTAGAGACACTTCACCCCTAGACAACGCCCGCCGACTGCTGGAGGAGACCCGCCAGCAGGAGACCGCCTTGCGTCTGCGCCAGCGAGAGCTGGAACTCACCTTGGCCGACCTGGAACAAAAGGTAAAAGACCTGGAGAGGCGGATGTTCAGCGGGAGGGTTACCAACCCTAAGGAACTGCTCTCTCTGCAGGAGGAGGTGAAACTCTTGAAGGGGCGCATCAGCCAGACGGAAGACGCCCTCCTGCAGGTGATGGAGCAAGTGGAACACGCCTCCCAGGTGGTGAAGACTGCCCAGGAGGAGTATAGGCGTGTGGAGACCCTGTGGCACAGCCAGCGCCAGGTTTGGGAGCAGGATTACCAGCGGGCCTTGCAGGAGAAGCAGACTCTAGAGCAACGGCGGGCCATGTTGGCTAACGCCCTGGACGGCCCCTCCCTGGCGCTTTACGCCAGTCTACGGGAGAGCAAAAATGGTTTAGCGGTGGCGAAGGTGGAGCGGGGAGTGTGTAGAGGGTGTGGAATGGCGGTGCCCCAGGGTCTCATCCCCCGAGTGCGAGGGGGAAAAGAGGTAGTGCGATGCCCCTCCTGCGGACGTTTGCTGTATGGGGAATAGAGTGTAGCCCCCATAGTAAAGAGGGGTGCGCTGTGCTATACTGGTGGATGGGCATGGGGGCCGGGCGACCGCCTCCCCTGCGTTGGCAGGGGGGGAGGAAAGTCCGAGCACCGCCAGGCAGGGTGCTGGGTAACGCCCAGGCGGGGAAACCCGACGGAAAGTGCCACAGAAACCACACCGCCAGCGGCCGGCTTTCGCCGGTGCGGGTAAGGGTGAAATCGGGGGGTAAGAGCCCCCGGCCGTCCGTGGCGACACGGCGGCGGGCAAACCCCACCCGGTGCAAGGTCCAATAGGGGGAACGGGTGCCTGGCCCACTCCCCGGGTAGACCGCTAGAGCCGACCAGCAATGGTCGGCCCAGAGGGATGGTCGCCCCTGGCGCTTCCGCCAGGACAGAACTCGGCTTATAGGCCCCCTTGCCCCGGCTTTTTATATCAGCGAACGGCTTTGCCCCCCGTCCACCGTGTAGCACGCCCCCGTTATCAGGTTCGCACGCTCCGAGCACAGGAAGGCCACCACCTCTCCCACCGGCCCGGGCCACCCGAACCGCCCCATAGGCAGGTTGCGGGCAATGAACTCCTGCACCACCTCGGGGGGGTTATTCCGCACAAACCTGTCCCACGAACCTCCAGGAAAGAGAATGGAGCCGGGGGCCACGCTATTGCAGAGCACCCCATAGGGGGCCAGGGTGGTGGCCAGATGCTTGGTGAAGGCAATGAGCGCCGCCTTGGCTACCATGTATGAAGGGCTCCCCCCATACTCCCTCCCCCAGATGGAGGCGATGGTAACGATGCGCCCCCACCTCCTCTCCTTCATCCCCGGCACCACCAGCCGGCACAAGCGCACCGCCCCCAGCAGGTTCAGCGCCAGGGTGTCCAGCCAGTCCTGGTCTGTGGCGGCGTCGAAGTCCCTCCCACCACGGGTGCCCCCGGCGTTGTGCACCAGGATGTCCACCTTGCCGAAGGCTCGCACCGTCTGCCGGTAAAACTCCTCACACCCTTCGGCGGTCATCACATCTGCCTGGATGCCCAGGGTCTCATAACCCCTGGACCGAAACTCCTCCTGCGCCTCCCGAAGCCCCTCGGCCCCCCGGGCGCAGAAGGCGACCTTGCACCCTTCCCGTGCCAACGCCATGACGATGTGGCGTCCCAGACCCCTGCTCCCTCCTGTTACCATCGCTATCCTTCCGGCGATGCCCAGGTCCATACGCCACCTCCTGCAGATTTACTGGGCAAAATGGTAGCATGACGCCCAGGGGGCAGGTATGCCTGTTTACACTGTGGTGGACACTGACCCTGGCACCGACGACGCCCTGGCCCTTTTGATGGCCGTGCGCTCCCCTGCCCTCTCGCTGGAAGGGGTTACCACTGTAGGGGGGAACGCCGCTATCCGCCATACCACCGCCAACGCCCTTGCCCTGCTGGAGGCCTTTGGCGCTCCTGCCATCCCTGTGGCGCGGGGGGCGTCCCGCCCCCTGAAGGGGCGCTTCCACTATGCCTACCACTACCACGGCCCCGGCGGGCTTACAGTGCGCCTGCCTCTCCCCCACACCGCCTGTCGCCCTTTGCCGGCTCCCCAGTTCTTGGTCTCCAAAGCCTATTCCTTCGCCGGCAGTCTGCTGGTGGTCGCCCTGGGGCCCTTGACCAACCTGGCCCGTGCCCTTCGGGCCGAGCCTCGCTTTGCTCAGATGGTTGGGCGTCTGGTGGTCATGGGGGGTGCCCTGGACGGACGGGGCAACACGACGCCCGTTGCCGAGTTCAATATCTACAACGACCCCGAGGCAGGGGCGGAGGTTTTGTCCAGTGGCATCCCTACCACTTTGGTGGGCCTGGAAGTGTGCCGTCAGGTCTACCTGACCAGGGAGGACCTGCCCCGCTTCCAGCGGGGAGACAGTGCCGTCCGCCTGATGGGAGAGATGCTGGCGGGCTGGTTCCGCCTGCACCCCCAGCGGGAACGCTATGAACTGTGCGACCCCCTCGCTATGGCCATCGCCATAGACCCCTCCATTGCCCAGACCGCCAGCGCCACCGTGAGGGTCGTTACCGATGAGGGGTCCGAGAGGGGGCGCACCCTACTTCAGGGCAGGGGGCCGGTGCAGGTGGTAACCCGTGTGGACACCCCTGCCTTCTTCCGCCTCTTCTGGGGCCTCCTGGGAGTGCACGCCTAGCCTATGACCGCCCCCACAACGCCCGGCCCCGCCCAGGTGCGCTCTATCTTCACGGCTGTGGCCTCCCGCTACGACCTGATGAACACCCTGATGACCTTCGGCCTGCATCACCTCTGGCGTCGGCAGACCGCCCGAATAGCGCTCCAGGGGCTTCCCCGGGGCATATGGGTGCTGGACCTGGGATGCGGGACGGGCGACCTGGCTCTAGCCCTGGCTCGCCGCGCCCCGTTTGCTCGGATTGTGGGGGCGGACCCAGTGGTGCCTATGCTGAAGGTGGCACAGGGGAAGGCCGGGCGCCTTGGACTAGGCGGGCGGTTTTCCCCTGTGGCGGCAGACGGCATCGCCCTGCCCTTCGCCAACGCCACCTTTGGAGCGGTTGCCTGCGCCTTCGTCCTGCGCAACACGCCATACCCTCCAGCCGTCCTGCGGGAGATGGGGCGGGTGCTGGTTCCGGGGGGACGTTTGGCTATCTTGGAGTTGTGCCGGTTCGGGGACAGTTACTTGGAACGGGCCGTTGCCTGGTATCTCCGTTGCGTGGTGCCCCTGCTGGGGGGAGTGGTAACCGGCCATCGGGGGGCCTATGCTTACTTTGCCCGCTCGGTAGAATCCTTCCCAACGCCCCCGGGTTTGGCCGAGTGGGTGCACACGGCCGGCTTTGCGCAGGTGCGCTGGCGACGGCTGAGTCCAGGGGTGGCGCTGGTGTGGGGCGTCTGGCCAGGGTAATATGCCCCTGGCACATACCCGCATATCTGGGAGGGGGGCATGCCTCTGCTGGTCATCCCGGACAACCTGGGCTATCCTAAAACGCTCCCTCCAGGCCTGACCACAGGCCTGGGAGAGGTGCGCCATTACAACGACTTGCCTTCTCCCGAAGAGTTCGTCCGCCGTGCACGGGAGGCCGACGCCCTTATCTGGGCCTGGGTGAAACTTACCCCTGAGATATTGGACGCTCTGCCACGCCTAAAGGTAGCGTCCTATATGGGCGTTGGGGTAAGCAACTACATTGACCTGCCACATGCCACCCGTCGGGGCATCGCCGTCTGCAATACACCCCATTACGGGGACGAGGCCGTTGCCGAATTCACCTTCGCCCTCATCCTCGCCCTGGCCCGCAAGTTGCTGCCGGCCGATGCCAGCCTCCGCCAGGGGCGCTGGGAACAGGAGGCCCTGGGGGGGCTGGGTCTGCGGGGGAAGACCCTGGGAGTGGTCGGGTTGGGAGGTGTGGGGAGCCAGGTGGCTCGTCTGGCCCGTGCCTTCGGCATGCGGGTGCTCTGCTCCACCGCCCACCCCTCTCCGCAAAGGGCGCAAGAGCACGGTGTGGAGTTCGTGCCCCTGGAGACGCTCCTGCGTGAAGCGGACTTCGTCAGCCTGCACTGCGCACTTACTCCCGAAACCCGCCTCCTCATCGGGGCACGGGCCCTGGCCCTCATGAAGCCTACCGCCTTCCTGGTCAACATGGCCCGTGCCGAGGTGGTGGACACCGGGGCGCTGGCCCAGGCCCTACGAGAAGGGCGCATTGCCGGTGCTGCTACGGATGTGTGGGAGGAGGAGCCACCCCCTAAAGACCACCCCCTGCTGACGGCCCCCAACACTCTGTTGACCCCTCACTTGGGCTGGAACGCCGACACCGCCAAGTGGCGCATGTTGGAAATAGCCCTGGAGAACATCCGTGCCTTCTTTGCGGGCAGGCCTCAGAACCTCGTCAACCCCGAGGCCCTTGCGAGACAAGGCGGTTAGAGGCTCTTTTGCGCCTTTTGCGCAATGATGCGCTCAAACCCTCTTGACAAGATTGTGTGGAGCGGTCTACTCTTTCTGCAAATCTACCTCAGGGAGGGCACGGATGCGAAAAGCAGGATGGTATCTTCTCGCGGTGGTCGTTGCTGCGTTGGTGGGTGCCTTGCTCAGCGCAGGGTGCCAGCGTGCCCAGCCGACGTCCACCCCCCCGGGCGCCGGGGCGCCGGCAGCCCCTGCTGCCCAGCCCCAGGCCCCCGCCCCACAGGTGCGCACCCTGAAGATGCAGAGTAGTTGGCCCGCCACCCTCACCCTCCACGAGCAGGCCCTCTGGCTGGCCCAAGAGATAGAGACCCTTTCCCAGGGCACCCTGAAGATAGAGATGCTCCCGGCGGGTGCTATCGTGCCTGCCCTGGATGTGGCCGACGCAGTCAGTAAGGGAGTGATAGATGGAGGGCACTCCTGGACGCCCTACCTCGTGGGCAAACACCCTGCCGCCACCGTCCTCGCCCAGGGCACCATGTTCGGTATGGACTTCGTGGACTACTTCGGCTGGCTCTGGGAGGGAGGGGGATGGGAACTCATGCAGGAGTTCTATCAGCAAGTCCTGAAGATGAATGTGGTAGATTTCCCCGTTCTGACCGCCGGCCCCCAGGCGCTGGGCTGGTTCCCCAAGGAGATCAAGAACCTGGATGACCTGAAGGGGCTGAAGTTCCGCATCCCCGGCCTCGGCGCCGACGTCATGAAAGAGGCGGGGGTAAGCGTGGTTACCCTGGCAGGTGGGGAGATCATCCCCGCCCTGGAGCGGAAAGTCATAGACGGGGCAGAATGGGTAGGGTGCGTGGAAGACCAGCGCCTGGGCTTCCACAACATCCTGAAAATCCACTACTCGCCCGGCGTCCACGAGGTCGTTACTGTCGGCGACCTGCTCATCAACAAGAATGTGTGGGACAGCCTCACTCCTCATCAGCAGGAGGCCATCAAGATAGCCACCCAGCACCTTTATTTCCGCTGGTGGGTGCGCTACCACAAGCAGAACGCAGAGGCCTGCCAGGAGTTGATCTCCAAGTATGGGGTGCGCATCTACCGCACACCCCCTGAGGTCTTTGAGGGCCTGGTGAACATCCTGGACAAGATCGTGGAAGCGCGGGCAGCCCAGGACCCCTTCTACCGCAAGGTCGTGGAGTCCCAGAAGCGCTATGCGTCCATCGTGGTGCCCTACCGCCTCTCCTACTGGCAGAACTATGACCTGCTGGGCAACCACTACTGGAAGGACAAAGTCTACTTGAGATAGGCCCCCAAGGGCCATGGGGCTCGGGGCGGGGTTTGGTTCAGAGCCGGCCCCGCCCCGGACCCCCACGACGGTGTCTTCCGTGGAGCCCTCGTGCTGAAGGTGTATCTTTGCGCTCCAAAGGAGGTGTGATGAGCACGCTCCTGCGCATTGCGAAGGTATTGGACATCATCGGGGAATGGTCGGGCAAAATCTTCGCCTGGCTTATTATCCCCCTGGTAGGGGCACTGGTCTACGAAGTTATCTCCCGACGCCTCTTCCACGCTCCGACTGTATGGGCTTTTGACATTACCTATATGCTTTACGGAAGCATGTTTATGCTGGGCGCTGCGTATACACTGCTTCAGAAAGGGCATATCCGCACAGATATTTTCTACAACCGCTTTTCGCCCCGGTGGCAAGGCATTATAGATGGCACGTTATACCTGCTTTTTTTCTTCCCTGGCCTCGTTTTTCTCCTCCTGGCGGGGTGGGATGAGGCGTGGCATAGTTGGCTTCTGCGGGAGAAGTCCGATGCCAGTCCCTGGCGGCCCCCCATTTATCCCTTCAAGATGTCTGTCCCTGTGGCTGCGGCCCTGCTCCTCCTACAGGGGATTTCCGAGTTCGTGAAGAGCGTCTACGCCGCCCTCAAGGGGAGGTGGCCATGAGCCAGGAGATGCTGGGCCTGGTGCTCCTAGGGTCCCTTATTGTTGGCATCTTCATAGGATTTCCCATCGCTTTCACACTTATCGTGCTATCCGTAGTGTTTGGTTACATCGGCCTGGGGGCTCGGGTCTTTGACCTGATGGTGTTCCAGACCCTGGGGCTGATGAAGGAAGAGGTGCTGGCGGCCGTGCCCCTCTTTGTGTTCATGGGGCACCTGTTGGAGCAGGCGGGGCTAATGGAGCGCCTCTTCCGGGGCTTCCAGTATGCCCTGGCGCCCGTCCGAGGCTCCCTGTATCTGGGGATCCTGCTCACCGCTACCATTTTCGCCACCGCTACCGGCATCATCGGCGCCTCCGTAACGGTGATGGGGCTGATGGCCGGCCCCAGCCTCATTCGGAGCAGATACGACCCGGCCATGTCGGCGGGGGTGATCACCGCCGGGGGGACCCTGGGCATCCTCATTCCCCCGAGCGTGATGCTGGTGCTGTTAGGGCCAACGGTGGGTGTCTCTATCGTGAAACTCTTCGCCGCCGCCATTATACCCGGGCTGGTGCTCTCGGGATTGTATATCGTCTACGCCATGACAAGGAGTTATTTCAACCCCCGCCTGGGCCCCCCCCTTCCTCCTGAGGAGCGAGCGACCTCTGTGAGCCTGATTGCCCGGGAGGTGCTGGTGGGCATGGTGCCTATGGCGATTCTCATTTTTGCCGCCCTGGGGAGCATCCTTGCGGGCCTGGCCACCCCCACAGAGGGGGCAGCCATGGCCGCCTTTGGGGCCATCATCCTTACCCTGCTCTACCGGCGCCTGAACTGGCAGATGCTCAAAGGGGCAGTCTTCCGGACGATGCAGACCACAAGCCTTATCCTGTTCCTCGCCGTAGCCGCCAACATCTATGGAGCGGTCTTTTCCCGCCTGGGCACGCCGACCCTTATTACCAAAGCCCTGATGGGCCTGCCCGTGCCCCCCATGGGGGTGCTGATCCTGCTGATGGTCATCATCTTCATCCTGGGGTGGCCTTTGGAGTGGCCGGCCATCGTGCTTATCTTTGTGCCCATCTTCATCCCGGTGGTGAAGAACCTGGGATTTGACCTGCTCTGGTTCAGCACCCTGGTGGCCGTGAACCTGCAGACCGCCTTCCTCTCCCCACCGGTGGCGATGGCGGCCTATTACCTGAAAGCGGTGGTGCCCCAGTGGAGCCTGGGGCAGATCTACCGGGGGATGATGGAGTTCATGGTGTTGCAGGTGGTGGGGTTGATCCTGGTGCTCTTCTTTCCCCAACTCGCCCTCTGGCTCCCCAACGCCATTACCAAATAGGGTACCTCTTTTCTAACTAGGGCTAGAGCCTGGCAGTGTATGGGGGGGTCTTCACTCACCCGTGGCCGTCGCCCGAATTGGCACCGGCGCTAGGCGGGCCTACCATGGGGAAAACGCATCCGGGAGGCCTCTATGGAACGCCCGAAGGTGTATGTAACCCGCCGTCTCTTTCCCGAAGTGGTGCAGCGCCTGGCCCAGGAATGCAGGGTGAAGGCGTGGGAGAGCGACCTCCCCGTGCCTCGCCCTACCCTCCTGCAGGAGGCGAGGGACTGCGACGGCCTCCTCACCCTCATCACCGAGCGGGTGGACGCCGAACTGCTGGAGGCTTGCCCTCGTCTTCGGGTGGTGAGCAACATGGCCGTCGGCTACGACAACATTGACATCCCAGAGGCCACCCGTCGGGGCATCCTGGTAGGCCACACGCCTCGCGTCCTGACCAAGACCACCGCCGATTTCGCCTGGGCGCTTTTGATGGCCGCCGCCCGCCTAGTTGTCCGGGGCGACAGGGATGTGCGGGCCGGACGGTGGCGCACCTGGGAGCCTATGGGCTGGCTGGGGCAGGATGTGCACGGGGCAACTCTGGGCATCGTGGGTCTGGGGCAGATCGGCCTGGAGATGGCCAAACGGGCCACGGGCTTTGATATGCGTGTCCTCTACTACGACGTCATCCGCCGTTCCACTGAGGAGGAGGCGCGCTACCGTCTGGAGTTTGTCCCCACCTTAGAAGCCCTCCTGCCCCGGTGCGACTTTGTCTCCATCCACACCCCCCTGACGCCCCAGACCTATCACCTCATTGGTGCCCCTCAACTGCGCCTAATGAAGCCCACCGCCATCTTGGTGAACACCTCCCGGGGCAAGGTGGTGGACCAGAAAGCCCTCTACGAGGCCCTCCGGGACGGCTTCATCTGGGCGGCGGCGCTGGATGTTACCGAGGAGGAGCCTATCTCTCCCGATGACCCCTTGCTGACCCTCCCCAACTGCATCATTACCCCTCATATTGCCAGCGCCAGTTTCGCCACCCGCAGGGCCATGGCTAACCTTGCGGTGGACAACCTCCTGGCCGGGCTGAAGGGGGAGCCGATGCCCGCCTGCGTGAATCCCGAGGCGGTCCAATACCGTCGCCCGGGGGGTTAGCGCTCCAGCAAGGGCCAGAGGCGGTAGAAGTGGTGCAAAGGGCCGTGGCCGTGTCCCAGGGGGAAGGCACGGCGCATAGCCCAGGTTACATACCGCTTGGCCTGGCGCACTGCGTCCAAAGGGGGCACCCCCCGGGCCAATCCTGCAGCGATGGCCGAAGCGAAGGTGCACCCCGTTCCGTGAGTGCTGGTGGTCTCTATCCGTGGCGCGCGAAGGAGGTGGAACTCCTGCCCGTCAAAGAACACATCCACCGCCGGCCCCTGCCAGTGGCCTCCCTTCACCACTGCGGTTTTCGCCCCCATCTCCACCAGCAGGCGGGCTGCACGACGGGCGTCCTTGATGGAACGGACGGATACGCCTGTGAGGGCTTCCGCCTCGGGGATGTTGGGCGTCACCACCGTGGCCAGGGGGATAAGGAGGTCCCGTAGGGCGGAGACCGCGTCTTCCCGCAAGAGGGGGTCGCCACTCTTGGCGACCATGACCGGGTCCACCACCAGGTTCGGGAGGCGCAGAGAGCGCGCCTTTTCCACGACCACGCGGATAATGGAGGCGTTGGCCAGCATCCCTGTCTTCACAGCATCGGGAGGGATGTCGGAGACCACCGTGTCTATCTGCTGGGCCACGAAGTCGGGAGGCACCTCGTGCACCGCGGATACCCGCTGGGTGTTCTGGGCGGTGAGGGCGGTGATAACGCAGGTGCCATACACCCCCAGAGCGGCGAAGGTCTTCAGGTCCGCCTGGATGCCTGCTCCCCCTCCCGAATCAGAGCCGGCGATAGTCATGGCGACGGGCACACGCCTCTGCATAGCCTTCCTCCTCTAGGCTTTAGGCGGATGGGGTGCCCTCATGGTGGTAGGCTGCATCCCAGAAGTGGACCTCGTGGAGCAGGGTGGCCGAGAAGACGCCCGCCACACCCTGCCGGGCGTTGGGGGCGAGGGTTTCCCCGAGGGCGTCCAAGCGTTGGCGGAGCCACTCCACGAAGGCTTGGAAGTCGGGATTGCTGTGCAGTTCCACCCACTGCCGATAAAGGGGTGTTGCAGGCAGGCGGTAGGTTTGCACCACCCTTTGCGCCCAGTCCAGGTATGTCCACTCGGAGACCACCAGCAGTGCCAACTGGTAGTGGAAAGGTCCGTTGTAAGCGATACGCTCCATAAAACTGAGGTAGGGAGCCACTTTGGCGTGGGGGCGGATGGCGTCCACCTGGGCATCGCTCATCCCCCACTCTCGGAAGGCCCGGCGGAAGAGGGCTTCCTCGCCTTCGGTTACCTGGGCCAGGAAGCCCGCCAGCCGGCGCTTGGTGGGGAAGTCAGGGGCTTTGGCGATGGCGAGGGCCAAGAGGGTTACGAAGGCCCGCAGGAATAGGTAATCCTGCTGAAAGTGGCGCTGGAACTTGGCCAGGGGCAGGGTATCCCTGCCCAGTTCCTGCACAAAGGGGTGGGTTACCATCTTCTCCCACAGGGCGTGATAGGTTTGGCGCAGGGATTGGGTGAGGCTCATCGTGCCCCCTTCCTAGCGTTCACGGGAGAGTTCCTCAATGAAGCGGTTAGTGAAGGCTTTGCTGGCATCCACCGGGCGTTCCAGGAGCCCGGCGTTGCGCATCCAGGCGGTGAAGGCCTCCCAGCGCTCGGCCGTCTGCCAGCCGAAGGTGGGGGCATCCTGCCAGAGGGGGGCCAGGAGGCGGATTCCCTCCCTCTCCACTTTTGAGTCTACCTGGGGGCTGGCCCTGGCCAAGGTGTCCACTGCCCTCTCCAGGTCTTGGGATGCGACCCGATAGCCCTTGAGGGTCGCCCGCAGGAAGCGCTTCACCAGGTCGGGGCGCTCAGACAGGGTCTTCTCGTTGGTTACCAGCACCAGTTCATAGAAGTCGGGCACCCCCCATTGCTCCACCCGCATACTGTTCACGGGGAAGCCCTGTTGTTCCAGCACGATGGACTCGTGCACCCAGTAAGCGCCGATGACGGCGTCCACCTTCTTGCCCACCAGCGCGGGCACCAGGTCAAAGCCGATGTTCACCAACTCCACCTTGCTGAAGTCGCCTCCGTCCTTTTCCACCATGGTCTTGAGCAGGGGCACATTCAGGGGGATGCCGGGATAGCCCACCTTCTTCCCCACCAGGTCCCGGGGGCGCTGGATGCCCGATTCCCTGAGGGCCATAACGGAGTTGAGGGGATGTTGCACCATGCCGGCGATGGAGACCACCGGCACCCCCTGGGCACGGGCCAAAAGCACATCCGGCTGGTAACTGATGCCGAAGTCGTCCTTGCCGGCGCCGACGGTCTGGAGCACCGTGGAAGGGTCGGCCGGGGTGTAAAGGTGCACCTCCAACCCCTCCTCACGGAAATAGCCCTTCTCCTGGGCAATGAAGAGGCCGGCATGGTTTGACCAGGGATACCAGTCTAGGGCGACGCTCACCTTGACCGTTTGGGGAGAGCGTTGGCACCCGGCCAGCACTCCCACCGCCAGCAGGACAAGCATCACCAGAAGGCCCACCGCGCGCATCAAGTCCTCCTTTCTACAACGATGTCCACTTCAACGCCTCCTGGCGCTTCATGGTGTAGTGCCAGGGGAGAAGAAGGCGCTCCACCAGGGCGGTGGCCTGGAAGAGGGCGATGCCCATCACTCCTAGCGCCACCAGTGAAGCGAAGACGAGGGGGGTCTGGAAGCGGGGCACCGCCTGAGTCATCAGCCAGCCCAGGCCGGCGCTGGCCCCCACCCACTCCCCGATCACGGCCCCGATGACGCTAACGGCCGCCGCCACCTTAGCGCCGGAAAAGAGGTAAGGGAGCGCCCAGGGGAGGCTCACCATAAGGAAGACCTTCCATCGGCCGGCCCCCATGGTGCGCAGGAGGTTCACCAGGTCGGGGTCCACACTCCGCAAGCCGTCCACCAAGTTGACCGTGATAGGGAAGAAGCAGATAAGGGCTACCACAATGACCTTCATGCGGATGTCGTAGCCAACCCAGATGAGGAGAAGAGGGGCGATGGCAATGATGGGGATGGTCTGGGAGGCAACTACCAGGGGATAGAAGCCCCGCTCTACAACCCGCCACTGGGCGATGGCCACCCCACACGCTACCCCGACCGTGAACGCGACCGCAAACCCCGCCAGCACCTCCTGAAGGGTTACCCAGGAGTGGCGTGCCAGGAGGTCCCCGCGGGCCACTAACTCCCGGACGATGGCGCTGGGAGGCGGAAGGAGCCAGCGGGGAATGGCCAGGGCGTGGGCCAGGCCTTCCCACAGGGCAAGGGCACCAGCCATCAGGGCCAGTGGGGGCCACCATTCGTTCAGGCGTTCCTTCACCCAGCGTGTCATGGCGGTGCCTCCTGGGCCACCTGGGTGCCGGTGAGCATCTGGAAGACCTCCGCCTTCAGGCGCACGAAGGGAGGGCTGGTTACCATCTCCCTCTGGCGAGGCCGAGGGAGGGAGACGGGCACTACTCCTCGCACCCGTGCAGGGCGTGGGGTAAGCACCAGCACCCTATCCGCCAGAAAAAGGGCCTCCTCCACATCGTGGGTTACTAGGAGCACCGTGAGGCGCAGGGCTTCCCACAGGCTCGCCAACCAATCCTGAAGGCTGGCCCGGGTGAGGGCATCCAGGGCGCCGAAGGGTTCGTCCAGCAACACAATGGACTTGCCGGCCAGCACGGTCCGCAGGAAAGCAGCTCGTTGGCGCATCCCCCCCGAGAGGGTAAAGGGATAAGCGTGCTCAAACCCCCTGAGGCCAAAGACGTCCATTAAGGCCAGGGCACGCTCCCGAGCCGCCTTCCGAGGGACCCCCTGCACCTCCAGGGGCAGGATGGCGTTGTCCAGCACAGTGCGCCACGGGAGGAGGAGGTCCTTCTGGTGCATATAGGCACAGAGGCCGGTGCGTTTGCGGGGGACGGCACCTTGGATGGCGATGGTGCCGGCGGAAGGCTCCTCCAGGCCGGCGATGAGGTTGAGGAGGGTGCTTTTCCCGCAACCACTGGGGCCGAGGATAGCCACGAACTCGCCGGGGCCCACGGAAAAGGAGACGCTGTCCAGCACAGGCACCACTCTACCATTGAGGGCGTAGGCCTTGCGGACGCCTTTGACTTCCACCGCCGGCACTGGGGCTGGGGCGTGCAGAGCAGACCTCCTGGCCAGCAAAACAAAGCGCCGCTTGCCAGGCAGAGGCAAGCGGCGCCCCAGTTACCCCGTGCAGGGTGAGCCGGTTCCCTCCGCTGGCATTACCCAGATCAGGTTCTTGGGGTCGGCGGCATTAGGGGGGCCGCCCTCTCAGCCTGGCTCTACCAGGCTCCCCCTCGGCTGGGCGCTCTCTCGTTGTTCACCTGCAGTTTACCCCTTTCTTTTCTGCTTGTCAACCCTTCGTGGAAGGGGTTTGTCTCACGGCCCTTGTGGTTGGATAAGGCTTCGTATCCTTGACGGCCTCCTCGGGCGCAGGTATCATCACATCGGCATATGGGGAACGCGCTGGCAGTAGAGGCCGTCGCCCAGGACCTAGGCACCCGCCGGGTTGGGCGGTGTATCTTCCTCTTCCCCTCTCTCTCGTCCACCATGGACGCTGCTCATCGCCTCGCGCAACTTGGTGTGCCGGAGGGGGCGGTTGTCCTGGCAGAGGAGCAGACCGCCGGCCGGGGGCGTTTTCAACGGCAGTGGCACTCCCCCCCTGGAGTAAACCTTTACCTCTCCATCGTCTTGCGCCCCCCGGCGGAGGCGGTGCGCCGGGTCAACATGGCGTGTAGTCTGGCGGTGGTGGACACGGTGCGCCAGATAGGGGGGCTTTCGCCATCCGTCAAATGGCCCAACGATGTGCGTCTGCGGGGCAGGAAGGTGTGCGGAATCCTCATAGAGGGGCGATGGGAGGGGCAAAGCGCAGGCTGGCTGGTGGTAGGCATCGGCCTCAATGTCAACGCAGACTTTGCCAGCACCCCTCTAGAGGATGTCGCCACTAGCCTGGCCCTTGAGACGGGTAGGCTGCAAGATAGGACAGGGGTGCTTCGCTCTCTCCTGCGTTTTCTAGACCAGCGGTATGAGCAGGCCCTTACAGGTTACCCCCTGTGGCGGGAGTGGCAAAGCCACCTGGAGGGTTTAGGCCAACCCCTTGCGGTGCGGTGGGGCCAGCAGGTGGTGGAGGGAGTAGCCGAAGGAGTTACCCCGGAAGGAGACCTGATTGTCTGCCAGGTGGATGGCACACGGGCGATTCTGCCAACGGGAGAGGTTACTACCCACACTGGGGTTGGGAGCGCCCCACGCACCCCCGGTGCAAGGAGGTAAGCATGCTGGAAGCCTTGAGCCTGGAGGGGCGAGTAGCCATTGTAACGGGTGGGGGGACGGGGTTGGGGCGGGCTATCGTGCAGCATTTGGCGAAAGCGGGAGCCGATGTGGCTATCGCTGCACGCCGCCCGGGCCCCATTGAGGAGGCGGCGGCCGAGGTGCGTGCCCTGGGGAGACGTGCCCTGGCTATCCCTACCGATGTATCGGACCCTGCCCAGGTGAACCGCCTGGTGGAAACGGTGCTGAAGGAGTGGGGGAAGATTGACATCCTTGTGAACAACGCCGGGCAGGTGGGCTTACCTCGCAAGCCCATCTGGGAGATTACCGATGAAGAGTGGCGTCAGGGCTTAGAGGTCAACTTGAGTAGCGCCTTCTACTGCTCCCGTGCTGTTGCCAGGCATATGGTTGAGCGGGGCAAGGGGGTTATCATCATTATCACCTCCTCCTTTGGCTTGCGGGGGCCAAGGGATGCGTATATTTACAATGTGAGCAAGGGGGCTATGGTGCCCCTCATTCGCACCCTGGCGGTCTCTTTGGGGCGATATGGCATTCGCACCAACGGCATCGCCCCGGGCGGTATCCCCACCGAGGGCACGCAACAGCACCCTGATTACATCGCCCGCCCTGACTTCGTCCCCATCGGCCACTTGGGACGGCCGGACGACATAGGCCATGTGGCCCTTTTCCTGGCGTCCGACGCCTCGTCGTATATGAACGGGGCGGTGGTCATAGTGGACGGTGCCGGCCTTGCCGGGGGCTATGCCCCCACCGGTTATGCCCCCGTTATTCCCTTGAACGAGTAGGAGGCGCCCATGCCCATCCCTAAAGAATGGAGCCTTTCGGGACGCACTGCTCTGGTTGCCAGCAACGGCCACGGGTGGACGCCCACCCTTGTCCAAGCCCTCCAGGAGGCGGGAGCCCAGGTGGCGCTGGTCGCCCACAAGGCCCAGGGTCTCCAGGGCGTATCGGGCCTGGCCCTGGGCCTCACGGCAGATGTAACCGACCCTGACCAGGTGCGCCGGGCAGTCGCCCAAGTGCATCGGCGTCTTGGGCGCATAGACATCCTGGTGCATAACACCCAGGTGTTGCTGGGTAAGCCCTTCGTGGAGACCACCATAGAGGAGTTTGACACGCTCTTCCGCTTCAATGTGCGGTCAGCTTGGCTTTTCTGCCAGGAGGCAGCGAAGGTGATGCTGGCCCAGCAGTATGGGCGTATCGTCCTTATCGCCTCTGGGCTGGCGAAGCGGGGCAACTGGAACCTCTCGGCCTACTGCGCCAGCATGGCAGCGCTTACGAACCTGGTGCATACCCTGGCCCTGGAACTGGGCCGCAGCAACATCCGGGTGAACGGCATTGGCCCCGGGTGGCTCACACTGGAGGAGAAGCCCATAGAGGAACAGCAGAAGGAACTACTGGTGCGCTATCTCCCCCTCCGGCGCTACGGCCATCCCCGGGACCTGGTAGGCATCCTGGTCTATATGTGCAGTGAGGCGTGCGACTTCCTTACGGGCCACACCGTTTACATTGACGGCGGGGCTATGATCCACCCGTAGGGCCCGTCTGCGCGGGCGGGGTGGTGTCCCCGCCTGTGCGCCGTCCTCCCATAAAGGCGGTGATGAGGTCAATGGGGAGGGGGAAGACGACGGTGCTGGTGCGCTCAGTAGAGATCTCGGTAAGGGTCTGTAGATAGCGCAGTTGCAGGGCCGCCGGCTCCTGCTGGATAACCCGAGCCGCCTCTGCGAGACGCTGGGCAGCAGCGAACTCCCCTTCAGCGTGGATAATCTTGGCCCGCCTCTCCCGCTCCGCTTCGGCCTGGCGGGCTATGGCACGGCGCATCTCCGCCGGTATCTCCACATCCTTGACCTCAACCGCGCTCACCTTCACCCCCCAGGGGTCGGTATGTTCATCTATGATGCGCTGGAGACGCTGGTTGATGTTCTCCCGATGGGTGAGCAGTTCGTCCAGTTCGGACTGTCCCACCACACTGCGCAGGGTGGTCTGGGCAATCAGGGAAGTCGCACGCACGTAGTCCAGGATTTTCACTACGGCAGCGGACGGGTCCACCACCCTAAAATACACCACGGCGTCCACCCGGGTAGTCACATTGTCTTTGGTGATGCATTCCTGTGGGGGGACATCAATGGTGAGGGTGCGTAGGTCCACTTTCACCATGCGCTCCACATACGGGATCATAAAGAAGATGCCCGGTCCCCGGGCCCCCACGAGGCGTCCCAGGCGAAAGATAACGCCCCGCTCATATTCCTGCACCACCCGCACCGAGGCCGTGGCAACGATAAGGATGAGCACGATGATAACGCCCAGGGCGATAATCCACTGCATTACTCCCTCCTTTGTAGCCTGCGCACCCGGAGGGTCAGGCCGTCCCTCCCCTCCACGACAACCGTTTCGCCCTCCTCAATACGCCCGTCCAGGCTCACCGCCCGCCACCGCTCCCCTTCTACCATAACTGTCCCCTCAGGGTCAAGGGTGGTGCGGGCGACGCCCCGTTGCCCCTTCAGCCCCTCCGCTCCTGTAACCGGCTGACGCCGCCGTCGGTCCTCTACGATGGTGCGCACCACAAAGATGAAGAAGCCGGCGATGGCAGTGGCCATGCTGTAGACAAGCCAGGGGTTGACTCGCAGGTTAGGGGGGGCGGCGCTGGAGACCAGCAGAAGCCCCCCCAAAATCAGGGCGATGGCCCCTCCGATCCCCAGGGCACCGTGGCTGGTAACGAACACCTCCGCCACAAACAGGATGAAGGCCAGCACAATAAGGAGCACCCCTGCCCAGTTGATGGGCAAGGTGCCTAGGGAGAAGAGGGCCAGCAAGAGCAGAATGCCTCCCACCACGCCGGGAAGGATGGCGCCGGGGTTGGCGAACTCAAAAAAGAGGGCCAGGAGGGCAAGGCTCAGCAGGATGAAAGCGATGTTGGGGTTGCTGATGGTAAATAGGAACTGCTCTACCAAGGACATGTCCAGGTGCACGATGGGAGCGTTGGCGGTTGCCAGCGTGACCTCGCCCACGAGGAGGCGCACCCGCCGTCCATCCACCTGCTGAAGAAGGGAGGGGAGGTCGGGAGCGATGACATCCACGACGCCCAGGGCTTTGGCCTCTTCGGCGTGGGTGGAGGCGCTCTCCCTGACCGCCTTCTCCGCCCATTCCATGTTCCGCCCCCGCATCTGGGCTAGGCTCCGGATATACGCCGCTGCATCGTTCACCATCTTCTCGCTTACGGCGGAGGGCGTTTGCTCTGTTTGCCCCGTCCCTCCGAGGACGACTGGGTGTGCGGCGCCGATTTCGGTGCCCGGGGCCATGGCGGCGATGTGGGCGGCGAGGGCGATAAAAGTTCCCGCCGACGCTGCCCGTGCCCCCGCGGGAGCCACATATACGATAACCGGCACCTGCGCGTTGATAATTCGCTGGATGATCTCCCGCATGCTTTCGTCCAGCCCACCGGGGGTGTCCAGCAGGATAATGGTAGCGGTGGCTCCCCGGCGCTCCGCTTCCTCCAGGCCACGCTCCACATATCTGGTCAGGGCAGGGTTGATGGTGCCCTTTACCCGGAGCACCACCACTGGGGGGGCAGAAGCCATAAGGGGCGTGGAGACGGCGGAAAGGAGCAGGGTGGCGAGGAGGAGAACCGGCGCTACAAGTCTGGCCAACCGCCACCCCTGCGGGAAAACCGCTCAATACTATTATAGCGCAGGCTGTGGCACCATTACATATTGCTGAGCCCGGGTAACAGGCAGGCAATACACCCCCTTGACAAACCTGCCCCGCATGGATAGGATGTGTGCGATACTGCACATTCCCTATACCCCCACCGACTCAGCAGAGATAGTAGGACATTCCCCGCGAACAACGGGAGGAGGATGGCACCATGAGCAAACTGCCCAGCAGGGTGTTTGTTGTCGTCTTTTTGGGGATAGTGGCCGTGCTCACGGCCTGTCGGCCGGCCGTTGCGCCCACCCCTACGCCCACCACCGCCCCTGCCCCGGCCGTTGCCCCCACTCCCACCCCGACTCCGGTAACCGCTCCCGCCCCCACCCCTGCCGGCCCGACGCCCACGCCCTTTATCGCCCCCACACCTCGGGTAGCGGTAACCCCTACGCCCACGCCGGCCGTGGCCCGCGGCCCCAAACGGGGTGGGACCTTGCGCTTCGTCCCCCACGCCGACCCCGCTACCCTGGACCCCACCTGGACCACCGCCTACATCACCCGCAACTACGCCTACCACGTCTTTGATGTGCTCCTGGCACGGGACGACAAGATGGAGATCCGTCCCCAGATGGTGGAGACCTGGCGGGTCAGCCCCGACGGCACCGAATACACCTTCACCCTGCGGGACGGCCTGCAGTTCCACGATGGCACCCCCGTAACCAGCGAAGAGGCTGTCCTTTCCCTCCAGCGATGGGGCAAGCAGGATGCCCAGGGGAAGATCGTCTTCTCCTTCGTGGAGAAGATTGAGCCCATAGACGCCAAGACCTTCCGCCTGAAACTGAAGGAGCCTTTGGGGCTGACCCTAGAAGCCATCGGCAAGCCCAGCAGTTACCTGCCGGTGGTGTTCAAGAAGGAGGACGCCCTGAAGCCACCCACGGAGCGGGCGGATGCCCGCATCGGCTCCGGCCCCTTCAAACTGGTCACTCACCAGCCGGGCAACAAGTTGGAGTTCGTCCGCAACGACGCCTATAAGCCTCGCCCCGAACCACCCAGCGGGTTGGCCGGAGGCAAAATCGCATATGTGGACCGGATGGAGTGGCTCATTATGCCCGACCGAGCCACCGCCCTGGCAGCCCTGCGCACCGGCACCATAGACTACTTTGAAAACCCCCTGAACGACGACTTTGACACCCTCTCTCGCGACCCCAATATCCAGGTCTTTGTCGTGCCCTATGGTTATCAGGCTTGGCTGCGCTTCAATGTCCTGCACCCACCCTTTGACCAGGCTCTTGCTCGGCGGGCGGTGCAAATCGCAGCCGACCAGCCCACCTACTTGCGGGCTGCCTACGGACCAGAGCGTTTCTGGAACACGTGCTTGGCCCTCTTCCTCTGCGGAGGTCCGTGGGAGACTAACGCCGGCACCGAGTTCGCCCTCCGCGGGGACCTAGAGAAGGGGAGGCAGTGGCTACGGGAATCGGGCTACGACGGACGGCCCATTGTGGTCATCGCCCCAACCGACTTGCCCATCCTTTACAACGCCTCGGTAGTCACAAAGCAGTTGCTGGAGAAACTGGGAGCCAAAGTGGACTTCGTCTCCACCGACTGGGCAACGGTGGTTACCCGCCGGGCTAAGAGGGAGCCTCCGGAGCAGGGCGGGTGGAACATCTTCCACACTCAGTGGATCTTTTTCGATGTGATGGACCCCTCTGTGCATCAAGGTATTACACCCTGGTTCGGGTTCTATACGAACCCGAAGATGGAGGCGCTCCGGGTTCAATGGGCCAAGGAGACCGACCCCGCCAAGCGCAAACAACTCGTGGACGAGATGCAGACGCTCTACTATGAAGATGTTCCCTTCATCAACCTGGGCCAGAACTTCCCTATCCGTGCTGCCCAGAAGTATGTGAAGGGTGTTATCAACCACCCGGTGCCTTTCCTGTGGAACATCTGGCTGGACCGGTAGGCTAACCCTGGAGCCAGCAGAGGGAGCACAAGGGCGTGTCCACCTATGTCATACAGCGCCTGCTGGCGGCCATCCCGGTGCTCTTGCTGGTGGGCCTCATCACCTTTGCTCTCCTGCGGGTCACTCCGGGCGACCCCGCCGCCGTGCTGGCCGGCGAGCACGCGACCCCGGAGAATATCGCGAAGATCCGCCAGCACCTAGGGCTAGACCAGCCCGTCTATGTGCAATTGGGCAAGTGGATAGGGCAAATCTTGCGGGGCGACCTAGGGGACTCCCTCTTCACAGGCTACAAGGTTACCACCCTCATCCGCCAGCGTCTGGAGCCCACGCTCTCCCTGGCCTTCCTGGCCGAGGTCATCGCTGTCTCTCTGGCCCTGCCCCTGGGCATTCTGGCAGCGTGGAGGGCAAACTCTTGGATTGACCGTGCGGTGATGGTCTTTGCGGTGCTGGGCTTTTCAGTGCCCGTCTTCTGGCTGGGGTTCAACCTCATCTGGCTCTTCTCCGTGAACCTGAACCTGCTCCCCGCCGCCGGATATACGCCTCTCAGCAAGGGCGTCTGGCCATGGCTCATTGGGCGACACCATCACGACGGATCACATCTCGCCCGCCGGCAGCATCGCCGTCAACAGCCCGGCCGGGCAGTATCTGATCTCCCGGGGGGTTCAGCCCG
>BEHZ01000008.1 GCA_002923335.1 bacterium HR23
CCCTGCCTATGGCGGCAGGTCCTTTGGCAGAGCAGGGGTCTGCGCTTCTATCGGCAGGCCTCCGCTCCCTTACGCCCCCAGGCCTCGGGCCGTCTGGATGCTTTGCCCACCCCACCTAAGGTCTCCCCTCTGCGGGAGAACCGTGTGCTGGCCCCCATGCCCGGCCTCCTCACCCGCTATGTGGTGGAAGAGGGGCAGACGGTCCAAGAGGGGCAGGTGGTGGCTTTCCTGGAGGCCATGAAAATGGAAAATGCTCTCACCGCCCCCCGAAGTGGGGTGGTGCGCCTCACCGCTGGGCCGGGCCAGAAGGTGCCGAGGGGAGAGGTTTTGGCTATAATAGAGTAAAAGCAAGGGCACAGGGGAGCCCCGGGGAAGGGCGCTCCCCCCTTTTTGTGTGAAGGGGGATAGACACACCCTATCGGGGGCTTTGAGGTATTCTATCTGGGGAGCCAGGGAAACTGCTGGCGAGGCAAAAATACACACGGAGGGAGCGCATGGTATATAAAGTAACCCTTATCCCGGGGGACGGCATCGGCCCGGAGGTGAGCCAGGCGGCGGTGCGGGTGATAGAGGCGGCGGGGGTGAAGATAGAGTGGGACGTGCAAGAGGCGGGGGAGGAGGTGATGGCCAAATACGGAACCCCCTTACCCCAGGGCGTCCTGGACTCCATCCGCCGGAACAAGGTCGCTCTGAAAGGCCCCATTACCACTCCCGTCGGCACCGGCTTCCGTTCGGTGAATGTCGCCATCCGCAAAGAACTGGACCTGTATGCCTGCGTCCGTCCCGCCAAGAGTTACCCGGGGGTGCGCAGCCGTTACGAGAATATTGACCTGGTGGTCATCCGGGAGAACACGGAGGACCTCTACGCTGGCGTGGAGTTCGCCAAGGGCGGCCCCTACACCAGGGAACTGATTGACCTGATTTACCGCAGCGGGCAGAAGGTGCTGGACCCCGAGCACGCTGGCTTTTCCATCAAGTCCATTTCCGAGTTTGGCACCCGGCGCATCGTGAAGTTCGCCTTTGATTACGCCCGCCAAAACGGGCGCAAGAAGGTTACGGCGGTAACCAAGGCCAATATCCTGAAGTTCACCGACGGCCTCTTCTTTGAAGTGGCCCGCCAGGTGGCCAAAGACTACCCGGACATCCAATATGAGGAGCGCCTGGTGGACGCCACCTTTATGCAGTTGGTCATGCGCCCCGAGGAGTTTGATGTGCTGGTGCTCCCCAACCTCTATGGCGACATCTGCTCCGACCTGTGCGCCGGGCTGGTAGGGGGTCTGGGCATCGCTCCGGGGGCCAACATCGGCGAGCACGGAGCGGTCTTTGAGGCGGTGCACGGCTCGGCCCCCCGCTATAAGGGCCAGAACAAGGTGAACCCCACTGCTATGATCCTCACCGGCGTTCTGATGCTCCGCCACCTGGGGGAGAAGGAGGCAGCCGACCGCATTGAGCGGGCAGTGGCAGAGGTGATCCGGGAGGGCAGGTATGTAACCTATGATTTCAAGCCCCGACGGGACGACCCCACCGCCGTGGGCACCCGGGAGATGACTGATGCCATCATCCGCAAACTGCAGGAGGTGAAGGCCCATGCGTAGGAAGATCACTGTGGTGGGCGCAGGCAACGTGGGGGCGTCGGTTGCCCAGCGCCTCTTTGACCGGGGCTATGCAGACATCGTCCTGGTGGACATCGTGGAGGGGCTTCCCCAGGGCAAGGCCCTGGACATCCTGGAATCGGGGCCGGTGGTGGGCTCCGACGCCCGCTGTATCGGCACCAATGGCTATGAAGAGACGGCCAACTCGGATATCGTTATCATCACCTCCGGCGTCGCCCGACGGCCGGGCATGAGCCGGGATGACCTCCTTTTCACCAATATGGACATCGTGGGGAGTGTTACCCGGGAGGTGGTGAAGCGCTGCCCCAACTGCATTCTCCTCGTCGTAACCAACCCCCTGGACGCTATGACCCAGCACGCCCTGGAGGTGTTGGGCTTCCCCCGGGAGCGGGTTATGGGCCAGTCGGGTATTCTGGATACCGCCCGCTTCCGCACCTTCCTGGCTCTGGAACTGGGCGTCTCGGTGCAGGACGTGCACGCCTATGTGCTGGGCGGACACGGCGACACCATGGTGCCCCTGGTGGGCTACACCAATGTGGGGGGCATCCCGGTGGAGCGCCTCCTACCCAAGGAGCGCCTGGACAAGATCGTCCAGCGCACCCGGGACGGTGGTGGGGAGATCGTTGCTCTGCTGAAGACGGGGAGTGCCTATTACGCCCCCAGCGCAGCGGTGGTGCAGATGGTTGACGCCATCGTCTACGACCGCAAGCAGGTGCTCCCCTGCTGTGTGTATTTGAATGGAGAATACGGCATCAAAGGGCTGTGTGTGGGGGTGCCGGTGAAACTGGGAGCCAAGGGCGTAGAGGAGATTGTCCAACTGGACCTGCGCCCCGAGGAGGCGCAGGCCCTCCAACGCTCGGCCGCCGCCGTGCGGGAACTGGTGGAGAAGATGCACCAGCGCCAGGCCCAGGCCAAAGCGGCGTCGTGAAGGGCAGGGGAAACCGGCAGGGGGCGGGCAGAGTGGCCCGCCCCCTGCTTTTTGGGAGCGAGGCGCTACAATTGGGGTAGAGGGGGAAATGGCTACTGAGCCGGCCATCCTGGTTGAAGGGCTGGTGAAGCGCTACGGCAGCGTGGTGGCGGTGGACGATGTCTCCTTCACCGTGGCCCAGGGGGAGATAGTCGGTATTCTGGGGCCTAACGGCGCCGGCAAGACCACCCTCTTAGAGACCACGGAGGGTCTCCTCACCCCCGATGCCGGGCGCACCCTTGTCTTGGGCGTGGATACCCACCGGAACCCCCAGAAGGTCAAGGAGCGCATCGGTGTGCAACTCCAGGCGTCGGCCTACTTTGAGCACCTCACCCTCAAGGAGATCCTCACCCTCTTCGGGCGCTTCTACAAGCGCCGCCTCCCCCCGATGGAGTTGCTGAAGATGGTGGGTTTAGAGGAGAAGGCCAACACCACGGTGGCCAAACTCTCCGGCGGGCAGAAACAGCGCTTCACCATCGCCGCCACCCTGGTGAACGACCCGGAGGTCGTCTTCCTGGACGAGCCGACGACAGGCCTGGACCCCCAGGCCCGTCGAAGCCTGTGGGACTTCATCCAACAGATTCATCGCCAGGGGCGCACGGTGGTGCTTACTACCCACTATATGGAGGAGGCCCAATACCTCTGCCAGCGGGTCGCCATTATGGACCGGGGGAAAATCGTGGCGCTAGACACCCCCGCCAACCTCATCCGACGCCTAGAGCAACCCTTTGTGGTGAAACTGGCGTGCCCTCGGCCCTTGCCCCTGGAGGCCCTCGGGCAACTGGCCGGGGTGCAGGGGCAGGTGGAACACCGGAACGGGACCTACCTTTTGCGCTCTGCCGACGGCACCGCTACCTTGCGTGACCTGCTGGCGTGGGCAGAGGCCCACGCCGTCCCCCTGGAACACTTGGAGGTAACCACCGCTACCTTGGAGGACGTATTCCTGGCCCTTACGGGGCGCCAACTACGGGACTAGGAGATGCTGGTGCTGTTCGCCCTGGTGGTCGCCAACCTGAAGATGCTGGTGCGGGACCGGATGGCCCTCTTCTGGGCGCTGGCCTTCCCCCTCATCTTTGTGGTCATTTTCGGTCTGTTCCGCCTGGATGAACCCCCAACCACCACCATAGCGGTGGTAGACAACGCCCAGGACGCCCTCTCCCAGGCCCTCCTGAGCGGTTTAGGGGCGGTGAAGACCTTGAAACTGGAGCCATACCCGGACGAGGCCCAGGCCCACAAGGCCCTGGCCGATGGCAAGGTGCGCTTCGCTCTGCTGATCCCTGCCGGGCTGGCCCAATCGCCGAACCATCCGCCGCTTACTCTCCTCTACGACCGCTCACGGGTATCGGCGCCGGTGATCCTGGGGGTGGTGCAACGCTTCGTGGATGAAATGAACCTGCAGATGGCGGGTGTGCCTCGTCTCCTGACCTTGCGGGCGGAGCCGGTGCAGTCCCGCCAGTTAGGGTATTTCGACTTCCTGCTCCCCGGTCTGGTGGGGATGGCAGTGATGCAGTTCTCCATTATCGGCATGGCAGTGGTGATGGCCTCCTATAGGGAACAGAAAATTCTGAAGCGGTTGTTGACCACACCCCTCTCTGTGCGCACCTTCTTCACCGCCCGTGTGGTAGCCAGTTTGGTGCTGGCCCTGGTGCAGGCGGGCATCATTCTGGCGGTAGGGGATACCCTGTTCAACGCCCACATCCGCTACGGTTCCCTGGGCTATGCGGTGCCCCTTATCCTCCTGGGCAACATCGTCTTCCTGCACCTCGGTTTTGTGGCGGGGGCCTTCTCCCGTAGTGTCAACGCCGCCAGCGGACTGGGCAACGCCATCGCCATGCCCATGATGTTCTTTTCGGGCGTCTTCTTTGAGACCAGTAGCCTGCCCAAGGTTTTGGCGGTCGCATCCCAGTATCTCCCCCTTACACCTCTACTGGACGCCCTGCGGGGTGTTCTGCTGGAGGGCAAGCCCTTCTGGGCCTACCCGGGTGAACTGGGCATTCTGGGGGCGTGGGTAGTCATAAGCGGGGCGCTGGCAGTGCGTTTCTTCCGCTTCCAGTAGGGTGTCCCTTGGCGGGGGCATGGCCTGCTAGGGGATGGCGAAAACCGCCTGCACCGTTACGGTAACGGTCAGTTCGCCGGGGACTATGGGGGTTGGCGGGCCGGGCGCCGCGGGCACGGCGGTGGCCACGGCCTCCCGATAGACCGGCGCTACGCTCCCGCTCTCCGTCAGGTAAAGCAGTTTGCCCAGGGAGATACCTGCGGAGCCGGCCATCTGCCGCGCCTTCTCCAGGGCGTCCTTCACCGCCAACTCTCGGGCCTGTGCGGTGGCTTGCCTCTGCTCCGGCTCGTCCACCGAGAAAGCCACCCCCTGCACCCGCACCAGGTCGCCCCCGGCCGCTACGGCGTCGTCTACCACTTTGCCGATGCGCTCCAGGGCACGCACCTTCACGCTCACCTGGTTACTCACCTGGTAGCCAACTAGCACTTGTTCCCCCTGGCGCTCGCCCCCTGGGAGCACTCGCTCCCGGTAGGTATACAGGGGTTGAACGGTGAAGTGGCGGGTTTGGATGTCCCGCTGGGCGACGCCGTTGGCTTTCAGGCTCTCCAGGATGCGCCCCATGGCGTTGGCAGCGTCGTCCCGTGCCTTGCTGACGGTATCCGCCCTCGCCTCCACCCCCAGGGAGAGGAGGGCCAGGGTGGGGGTGAGGGTAACCTTCCCCTCGCCCGTTACCCACAGGCCCGTCTGCTGGGAGGATTGGACGACGAGGGGAGCGCCGGCTTGCAGAGGGGATGAGGTGCTCCCCGTGGGCTGGCTGGCAGAGCGGGTGCAGGCTATGACGGCCAAAAAGACGAGGGGCACAGCCAGAGCGGCCCTGTAACGGCACATGGGCCACCTCCTCAAGGGGTTCCATAAAATACTACACGATAAGGACGGGGAGGGTTCCCGGGAGTGCCGCTAGGTCGTGCGCCGACGCACCACGGGCAGGAGGGCAAGGAAGAGGAGGAGCACTCCTGCCAGAACCCCTTCCAGGGCTACCCAGTGAAGGAGGGGGCGGGGGCGAGACGGAACTTGGGGCGGAGCCGGGGCGGTGCCCACCGGTGCAGGGGGCGGTTGCCCCGCCTCTTTGGGGATGTCGGGCGCCAGGATAACGGGGGCCTGGCCGGGCTGGGTGGCAGAGGCGCCGGGCGGGGGCAGAGGTGCTCCTTGCCGTGCCTGCATCCCCAGGGAAAGGTCTGTCGCCACCACCACTACCAGGAGCAGGCCCACCGCAACGGCCGAGGGCACTGCCCACTGCGGGAGGGCCAGCCTCGGAGCGGGGTGGGCGGGCACGGGGCGGATGCGCAACGGGCGGGAAGGCTCCTCGGCAGGGAGGGCTTTGATCCACTGGCTTACTCGGCGGAGGTCGGCCAGCACCTCCCGGCACGGAGCGCACCCCGCCAGGTGCTCCGCTATGCGACGGCGCTCCCGCGCGCTCACCTGGTTATCCAGGTAGCAGGAGAGCAGTTCGGCACGGGGATGGCCCCTACGCCACTGACCCCACAACAACATCGGTGCATCACCCCTTCCACTATAGGAAACGCAGCGAGGCGGGGAGAAGTTCCTTATGGGCCAGGAGGTAGGAGCGCATGGCCAGGCGTGCCCGGCTGAGGCGAGACTTGACTGTGCCCATGGGGACGCCCATCACCTGGGCCGCCTCTTCATAGGAAAGGCCCTGCACATCCACCAGCAGGATGGCCAGACGCTGGTCGGGGGGAAGGGTCTTCAACCCCTGGGCGATGGCGTCCCGCAGTTCACGGCGGAGGGCATAGTCCTCGGGTGCCTCGTCGTTGCTGGGGAAAGGGGTGGTGGGGTCCTCCTCGGCCAGGCCCTCCAGGGAAAGGGTCTTGCGGTGGTGGCCGGAGCGGAGGTAGTCCCGGCAGGCGTTGACGGCGATGCGCAAAAGCCACGCCCGGAAGTTTCCCGCCCGGAAAGACCCCAGTTTCTGGAAGGCCGAGAGGAACGTTTCCTGGGTAGCGTCCTCGGCGGCCGCCCGGTCGCCCAGCATCCGATAGGCGAGGTTGAACACCTGCCGGTGATACTGGGCCACCAGGCGATTGAAGGCATCCGTGTCGCCCTGCTGGCTTCGGGCGATGAGGAGGGCTTCATCCACGCCTGCCTCCCCTAACCTTTCCATAATACCGCTCCCTCTTTTTCTCTTCCAAGGAACGGAACGGCCTGTGTTAGGATGGGGCTCAGGAGTAAGGGGGTGTGGTGCGACGCTGGCTGGCCGTCGCCGCGGCGCTGGTCGTCATGGTGGGGTTAGGATGGAGCCCTTGGGGGCGCACCGCCTTCAAGACCACACTCTTTGTTCTCCAGATTTTGCCGCAGGTGCCGGTGCGCCCCCAGGAGTGGCTCGCCCCGGAGCCAAGGGTGCGGGAGGTGCGTTTCTCCCGGCCCCGTGGTGAGGGGGTAGCCGACCTCTACGAGCCGGCACGGCCGGGCCGGAAGGGGGCGATTCTCCTCTTCTTGGGGGTGAACCCCGCGGGGCGGGACGACCCCCGGGTGGTGAATCTGGGGAAGGCGCTGGCACGGGCGGGCATCGTTACCCTTATCCCCTGGTCGGAGCCGATGGCCCAGAAGCGCATTGAACCCGAGGAGGTGGAAACGCTGGTATCCGCCTTCCAATATCTGGTGGGATTGCCCACGGTAAACCCGCGGCGGGTGGGGATGGGGGGCTTCTGTGTGGGGGCGTCCTTTGCCCTCATGGCGGCTGCCGACCCCCGCATACGGGACCAGGTCGCCTTCGTCAACGCCCTCAGCGTGTATTTTGACGCCCGAGACCTGGTGGTGCAGGTGGCCTCCCGCACCCGCTTCTGGGATGGGCATGCCGAGGCGTGGGAGCCTGACCCCCTAACACGGGAGGTGTTGGAGGGACACCTGTTGTCCTCCCTTTCCCCAGGAGAGCAGGAGGGAGTGCGAAAAGCGCTGGCGGGGGACAGGGGGGCCGTGGAAGCCCTCTCTCCCCATGGGCGGGCCGTCCTGGGCCTGCTGGAAGGTCCTTCCCTGGCGGAGGCCCGTGCCCTTCTCGCCCAGTTGCCCCCCACCGCCCTGGAGTTCCTTCGGCGTATCTCCCCCTCGGAATACGTGGGTGCATTGCGGGCGCAGGTGCTCATCATGCAGGACCGGGAGGATGCCCTAGTTCCCTTCACCGAGGCCCGCCGTCTCGCCCATGCTCTGGATGGGCGGGTTCCGGTGCGCTACAGCGAGTTCGCCCTCTTCCGCCACGTGGACCCGGCCCGTCGGGTGGGGCCGGTGCGCTTTGTGGGGGAGGCGTGGAAACTCTTCCGTCACCTGTATGTCATCTTGGGCCTGGCGGGATAGGCAGTTATTCCCCTTCCCATCCCCGCAACGCCTGGCGGATGAAGGCCCGCTCCTCCTCCGTCAGCGGGGGCAAAGATGCAGAGGCTATGTTCTCCCGCACCTGCTCTGGGGTCTTGGCGCCGGGGATGACCACTGCCACGGCGGGGTTGTCCAGGACAAAGCGGATGGCCAGTTGGGCCAGAGTCCGCCGAGGGGTTGCCAGGGGACGGAGGGCGTCTACCGCCTGCACCAGTCGGTGGATATAGGCCCGGGGCCACTGGTGGCGGATATCCCCTGGCGGGAAGGAGGCGTCCGCATTGTATTTGCCGGTGAGGAAGCCGTTGTGCAGGGGCTCTCGGGCGACAATGCCTACCCCCCGCTCCTGGGCGATGGGGAAGAGGTCGCTGGCCATCTCCTGGCGTAGGAGGTTATAGACCACCTGGAGGGTGGCCGGCCTGCCGGCCCGTAGGACAGCCAGCCCTTCCTGTGGGGCATGAATGGAGACGCCATAGAAGCGAATCTTCCCCTCCCGCTGGAGGTCCTCCAGAACCGAATAGAGGGCGGGGTGGTAGAGGAAGGGCAGGGGAGGGTTGTGGAGTTGGTAGAGGTCAATGGCCTCCCGGCGCAAGCGTCGCAGACTCTGTTCACAGGCGAAGCGGATGTAGCGTGGGGAAAAGTCCATGACCACCGTCTCGCCCCGGTAGAAGTTGCCCCCCACCTTGGTGGCCACCACCACATCGGGACGGTTGCCGAGGACTTCTCCCAGCAGTTCCTCGCTGTGACCATGGCCGTAGACATCGGCGGTGTCAAAGAAGGTGCATCCCAGGTCTAGGGCTTCCTGGATAGCACGGCGGGAGACGGCGTCATCGGTGGGGCCGTAACTGTTGCCGTAGAGGTTGCCCCCAATGGCCCACGCCCCGAAACCCACCTCCGAGACCAGCAATCCCGTATTCCCTAAAGGGCGCCGGCGCATGCAACACTCCTTCAGGCAGGCTTGGACGCTTGGTGTGCTATCTTAGGCATGACAGTGAACAGGCTGGACGCTATGAACTTCTGGATGGTCACCCTTACCCCCCAGGAATACGAGGCCCTGAGGGCACGGCAGTTTGCCACCCTTTTTCTGCACCCTCGCCATAGGCGCAAGGCCGACCGGATGGCCCCCGGCGACCGGGTGTTGCTCTTTGTGAAGAAACGCCAGGTCTTTGCTGGCACGGCGACAGTGGCGGGGTCGGCACATGTTGAGGGGGAAGGAGGGGCCTCCGGTCGGGTTGTGGTCCCGTTGCAGGGCAACATCATGCCCGATGACGCCCACATGGTGGACGCTCGCCTGTTGGCCCCCAGCCTGGAGTATGTGAAGCGGTGGCGTCCGGAGGACTGGCCCCTGGCCTTCTGGGAGCAGGTGCATCTGCTGTCTCGGCGGGACTTTGAGGTGGTTGAGGCGGAACTGCGCCGTGCCAGCCGTGCCCGCGGGGTGCGTCAGGCGCTATCGGGCACATAGACGACCTTTCCTATGGTCTGGTCCTTTTCCATGAGTTCCTGGCCCCGGGGCACCTCCTGCAGGGGGAGGACGGTGTGGATGACGGGGCGGATCTTCCCCGCTTCGACCCAGCGCAGGGCCTGGAGGAGTTCTGCCTTGTTGCCCATATGGGAGCCCAGGAAGTTCAGTTGCTTATTCCATAGGAAGCGGACATCGGTAACCGCCTCAAAGCCCGAGGTGGCCCCGCAGGTTACCAGGGTGCCTCCCCAGCGCAGACAGCGAATGCTGGTGGGGAAGGTGGCCTGCCCGACATGTTCAAAAACGATGTCCACCCCTCGGCGGCCGGTGATGCGCCGAACCTCTTCATAGACATCCTGTTTGGTGCGGATGATCACGAACTCCGCCCCCAGGTCGCCCACCTTTTGGGCCTTCTCTTCGGTGCTCACCACCGCAATGGGGCGTGCCCCAAAGAGCCGGCATATCTGAATGGCCATAACGCCCAGCCCCCCCGCCCCACCCCAGATGAGCACGAAGTCGCCGGGCTGCACCCGAGCACGGCTCACCAGCATACGCCAGGCGGTCAAGAGCACGAGTGGAAGGGAGGCGGCCTCAACAAAAGAGAGGTTCTTGGGCTTGGGGACAATGTTCACCGCTGGGAGGCGGGCATACTGGGCGTGGCTGCCGTCGTTGGGGCCGGTCTGGAAGCCCCAGATTTTGAACTCCCGGCAGAAGAACTCCTGTCCGCTGGTGCACATCTCGCAGGTCCGGCACGAGAGGGAGGGATGCACCACCACCTCATCGCCTACCTTGATCCCCGTTACTGCACTCCCCACCTCCACTACTACCCCTGCGGCGTCGGAGCCGGAGACATGGGGCAGGATTATCTGCATCCCTGGCAGGCCGCGCCGTGCCCAGATGTCGTTGTAGTTGGCGCCGGCCGCTTTCACCTGGATCACCACATCGTTGGGGCCGGCTTTGGGCTCGGGGAGATCGGTATAGCGCAGGACCTCTGGGCCACCGTGGCGTTCAAAGACCACCGCTTTCATTGCGCCCTCCTTGGTGCGATAGGATGTGCCCTCGCCCCGTGCTCTTTGCCCTCACGGGGAACGGCGCTGGGCCTCCCACAAACGGCTCACCTCCGCCTGATACGCCCGCTCCTGCTCTCCCCACCAGGTCTTGATATAGGCCAAGATAGCCTCCACATCCTCCTCGGACAGTATGCCACGGAAGGCGGGCATGGTGCCCCTATAGGTGTAGCCGTTGAGGATGATCTCCTTCAACTGGCCATCGGGGTGGTGCCAGGTGTGGCCAGCGGAGGTGTGGGGTGGAGCATAGGGGACACGGGTATCCCCCTGGATGCCCCCGTGGCAGGTGATACAGTAGGTCTGATAGAGGCTTTGCCCCCGCTGGACCACCTGGGGGGCGACGGCCCCGCCCTTCTGGCAAGCCAGCAGAAGTATGCCCACCAGCACCAGGCCAGCCAGCAGAGAGAGGGGGCGAGCCATTGCCTTTTCATCATACGCCACCGGCCAGTCCAGGGCAATTGCTCGCAGGCTGTGTCCCGGCAGGGAGCAAAGCCCCTGCACATCCGTGGGCCTGTGAGGCGGGGCCACGGAGGGTTGACAGGGAGGCCGTGCTTTCTTCCCTGCTTGCCACTCCGCGGGGGAAGGGTTTCCTCCCGCGGCAATGGTTGGGCCAGCAGGGCCGTAGGGCTAGCCTGGGGGCGGAGCCTACCCTTGCTGAGGGGGTTTCTGCCAGAGGGTGTAGAAGCCCGGAGCCTGCCCCAGGAGGGCCCTCTGCAGGTGCTCCCGCTCCAGACGGTGCAGGACCTCCCGCTCCTGCTGGAGCATCCGCTCCAGGGCGTGGAGGGCCTCCCGCTGGAAGCCCGAAGGGGAGAGGTGGCCCACCAGTTCCTCAAGGGCCCGGGTCAACGCCTCGCCTCGTGCGGTAACCACTTGCCCTGCTATAAGGAAGACGCCTATGCGGGGAACCCCCGGACCCTCGGCGGGGATGCCGAGACGACGGAGCATGGCCCTGAGGCCGGCCTCCCGCACCACTTCCTCCACTCGGGCGGGGAGGGTAATGAGGTTGGCCAGGGGGAACGCTTCCCCTTCCCGCAGGAGGGTGGACAACCCCTGCTCCACTTCCCGGTGGAAGGTGTTGTCCAACACCTCCTGCCAGGAGATGGAAAGGAGGGCCGGCCGGCCTGGCACCTGCCGGCGCATATCCGCCACCAGGAACTCCTTTAGGTGGGGAAAAAGGTAAAAGGAGACTTCAGGGCGTTCCTCACTGCTCATAGGCCTATTCCAGAGCGAATTATATAGCGCCGGCCAGTCGGAGGCTAGCCCCGTAAGGTGCGCACCTGCGCCAGGAACTCTTTGGCGGATTCCACAGCCATCTGGGCGAAGGAGAGGGTGAAGAACCGCACCCCCCATTGATAGGCACGGCGGATGGCGTCCAGGTCTCGACTACGGATGCCCCCCAGCCCCGCTACTTTGCCCGCCCGGCGGGTGCGGGTGATGATATCCTGCACCGCCTCCTGCACCTTGGGATGGGAGGGCTGGCCGATGTAGCCCAGGGATTGGGAGAGGTCCCCTGGGCCGACATGCACGGCGTCCAACCCCTGCACCGCAAGGATATCGCCCAGGTTGCGCCAGCCCTCCTGGTCCTCCACCATGCCGATGACCAGCACCTCTCGGTTGGCAAAGGCGAAGGGGTCGGGGTCCTGGACGCCGATGGTCCAGCGAGCGCCGATGTAACCGGCGAACCCCCGCTCCCCTTGGGGAGCGAAGCGGGCGGAACGCACTGCCTCCTGGGCATCGTGAGCGGTGCGAACGTGGGGAACAATGATACCCGCGGCGCCTCTGTCCAGGGCGCGCAGGATCACCTCGGGGCGGTTGACGGGGACCCGCACCAGGGGCGTAACGCCCACCACCTCCGCCGAGCGGCAGAGGTCTTCCAGGGACTCCTCGGAGATGGGGCCGTGCTCGCAGTCCAGCATCACGAAGTCCAGGCCGGCCAGGCCCGCCAGTTCCACAATATGGGGGGAAGGGGTCTGGATAATCCAGCCGAAGACTGCCTCATCCCGTTGGAGTTTGGCCTTGGTGGCGTTGGAGCGCATCCTTACTCCTTTCTATTCTGCCCAAATCTTTTCACGGGCAAACTGGGGGTAAGCAGGGGCCAGGCGCTCCCGCACCACGGTGCGCAGGGCGTGCAGTTCCTCCTGGGTAGGCTCCGAGGTTACCTGGAAGTCGGGTGCAGGGAGGAGGGGGAAGCCTGTGTTGGCTTGGACTTCCTCAAGGGTGTGCCCGGGGTGAACCGACTCCAGTTCCCAGCCGGGCAGGGCCTTGTGGAAGCGGAGCACCGCTATGGGGGTAACGCACTTATACGGCCCGCCGGGGCGATAAACAGTGGGTGGTGTGCTCCCCGCGCCCGAGATGAAGTCCACTTTCTCCACGAAGGTGCGACGGGTATGCTCGGTGCGAAAGAGGATCACCCTCTTGGCCATGTAGTAGAGCATCCCCGAGCCGTAGGCCCCGGGCATGCGCACTTTGGGCTGGGCGTAGTCGCCGATGACATGGAGGTTGAAGTTGCCGAAGCGGTCTATCTGGATGCCACTGAGGAAGAAGAGGTCCAGTTTGCCCCGCTGGGCCAGGAAGTGAATCCCACTGGAGTCGGGGAAGGGGTTATAGCGGGGGTCCGGGTGCTCCAGGATGATGAGGGTGGCGTTGGGGGCATGGAGGGCTTGGGCCAGCAGAAGCCCCGCCGCCGGTATGGGGGAGACCGCCCCGGTGGCACAGGTCTCCTTATCCCGCACCTCTCGGGCGATAACGCAGGCCATGAGTTCCTCAATGGAGTAGCGCCCTGTGCCCATACCACCCCCTACGCTCTGGCCCCTATGCCTACCAAGGCTTGGTAGTCTTCTCCGTTCCGCACCCCATAGACATACCGCTCCAGATACTCGCGGAAGCGCCCCTCTTTCGCCATCTGGGCATACAGGCGGATGTGGGCCAGGTCGGGGTCGTAAAGGCCCTTCACCCCTGTGGGGTGGGCGCCGTAGGGCGTGTGGACAACAGCAGTAATATAGATACCCGGGATGAAGGTGCCTTCCCCGTCCCGGGGGGAAAGGGGGCCTTCCACTACCTCCTCGGCGGTTACGATGACCGCATCGGCGGCACGGGCCATAGGCATCGCCTCCTGCCGGCCGGGGACAATGCAGTTGCCTTGGTGGTCGGCCACCGTAGCGTGGAAGAGCGCAACCGTGGGGTTCAGAGCAGGGCAAACCACGATCTCCTCGTCGGGGTTGAAGGGATGGGGGATAACCTTCCAGTCGGAGCGGGTGCGCAAAAGGTCGGAGCCGAACAGCCCCCGCACGGGGACGAAGGGGACGCCCATGGCTCCAGCCTGGAGCATGGAGAGGATGACCCCTCAGGTATTATCCAGCACCTTGAGGGTTCCCGCCTTGACCGCCCGCTCAAAGTTAGGGCAGGTGCCCATATCCCCCAGGCGCATGTGGCAGATTTCAATCTGCTCCACTACTCCTGCCCCGATGAGCAGGTCGCAGTTGATGCTCCCCCCCGTTACGCCCAGCAGGCGCAGTCGGCCGATGCCCCTGCGCAGGAGGGCGCGCAGGAAGGCCATGGGTTGCGCCTGGACCTCGCCGGGGAGAGTCATGGCGAGGAGGTCCCCCTCCTTCACCAGGTGGACGGCCTCGTGGAGAGAGGCTACTTTGGTGGCCACAGCACACCTCCACCCGTGTCTTGCCCTCTTATCTTACCAGAGGGGGCGGAGACGCTCCATAGGCTAGGGTTTCTGCTCCTCGGGGGGGGCTTCCTCCTCCCAAGCCCCTTTGCCGATGAGGGGGACAAACCGGCACAGTCCCAAAGTGCGCACGGAGTAGCCCTCCCGGGTGCGCACCACCCTGGTGAGTTCCTGTTCGTAGCGGGAGCCGATGGGGAGGACCATGCGCCCCCCAACCGCCAGTTGCTCCAGGAGCACACGGGGTAGGGTGGGTGCTCCTGCCGTTACGATGATGGCGTTGAAGGGGGCCTCCTCCGGGCACCCCAGCACCTCCCCGGCAGGGCGCACCTCCACCCGCTCGCCGTAGCCCAGTTCCGCCAAAAGGGCACGCGCGGACTGGAGCAGTTGGGGGACCCGCTCGGTGGTGATCACCTTCCCTTTGGGCACCATCTCCGCCAGCACCGCCGTCTGGTATCCGCTCCCCGTGCCGATCTCCAGCACCTTGTCCGTCTCCTGGAGGTCCAGGGCAGAGGTCATAAGGCACACAATAAAGGGCTGAGAAATGGTCTGCCCCCAGCCGATAGGGAGGGGGATGTCCTCGTAGGCCAGGTGGCGGGATGCAGGGGGCACGAAGCGCTCCCGGGGCACCCGCTCCATAGCCCGAATAACCCGCTCGTCTAACCCCTCGGCCTTGCGCTCCCGGCGCAGGGCGGAGAAGAGGCGCTCTTTCGCCTCCTCCAGGTTATAACCGTATCCCATGCCCTACCCTCCCCTCCCCACGGTTAGTGTAGCAAACCCATAGGGCCGTGGCAAAGGGCAGTGGAGGTCATACCGAGGCGGAAAGGCCATGAAGGGGGAAGACCAGGCGCTTCACCTGGGCCACCGCTTCCTCGGCGTAACGGCGGGCTATCGGTTGACGGGCAGTATCTACGGGCCGTTCCTCGTCCCGCAGGCGTGGGATGCCGTAGCGCTCCTGGAAGGCGGGGGGAATAGGGTCGGGGAGGTCTATGCCCACCATAGTCGCATAGGCCCATGCCCATCCCCGTGCCACGGCGCTAAGGTCGTAGCCTCCGCCCCCGAAGGCTAGCCATCGGCCCTTGGCCAGGCCCTGCAGTTCCCGCACCACGGCGATAAAGCCCTGCACCGTTAGACCCATGTGGGTGATGGGGGTATCCCGATGGGTATCTATCCCCAGTTGGGTGGCCAGCACATCGGGGTGGTAGGCGTTTATGAGAGGGGGCACCACCTCCCGGAAGGCCCACAGGTAGGTCTCGTCATCGGTGTAGGGGGCCAGGGGCACGTTCACCGAGTAGCCTCGCCCTTTGCCCACCCCTATCTCATGGACAAACCCCGTTCCCGGAAAGAGGAACTCTCCCGATTCGTGGAGGGAGATGGTGAGCACCTGGTCGGTGTCGTAGAAGGCGAACTGGACGCCATCGCCGTGGTGGGCATCAATGTCTATATAGGCCACCCGTAGGCCCCGCTTGAGAAGGGCCTTGATGGCGATGACCACATCGTTGAAGATGCAGAAGCCGGAGGCGTAGTTGGGCATGGCGTGGTGGAGGCCGCCGGAGAAGTTCACAGCGACCTGCACGCTTCCTTGCGCCACCAGATCGGCCGCCACCAGAGACGCCCCTACTGCCCAGGCGCTGGCCTCATACATCCCCGGGAAGACGGGGTTGTCGCCTTCCTGGGAGAAGTTATAGCGGGCGGGGTTGTAGCGGTGCTCCCCACGGCTCAAACTGCGCACCGCCTCCACATACTCTTTCGTGTGAAACCAGAGGAGTTCCTCCTCGGTAGCCATGCGTGGGGCGACAAGAGACGCATCGGGATGCTGGAAGACGCCATAGGCCTCCAGGAGTTCATAGACAAGGCGTAGGCGTCGGGGGACCAGAGGGTGGTCTTCCCGCAGGATGTGCTGGGTGAGGACAGGGCTGTAGACGAAGGCGGAGGTGCTCATGGGCGCCCCTTTAGAGTAGCCAACAGGTGCTGGATGTTCTGCCAGTGGCTCCCCCGCCAGTAGAGGCGACCGCAGGTGGGGCAGCGGCGGAACTCCTTCTGGGTGCGCTGCACGTAAGGGGGTGCCAGGACCGCCACCACCTCCGGCGGCGCAGGGCCTAGAGGGGTGTTGCACCGAATACAACGGCTGAAGGGCTGGGGCGGGCCGAGGCCGGGCCACGCCAGCACCTCTTGCAACTGCTCGGGGAGGCGTTCGCTGTGCACCAGGAGGATGCTGACCTGGCCCCGCCGCGCCGAGAGGGAGACGGCCAATCGCCGGTCCCGAGTGAGGAGCACCCGCCCCTCCTCCCTGGCGATAGCCAGGAGGGCGTGGTCGCTGGCGGTGGGGGCAGGGCGCACGTCGTAGCCCAGGGCACGCAGCCACTTGCCTAACCGGCCCACATTCATATCCGCCAGGAAGCGAGGGGTTGGGGCAGGAGCGCTGGAGTTCATATCTCCACCGTGAGGCCCTCCTGGGCGATGCACCCCTCCACGCCCAGGGCGGAGAGGCGGGCGTGCACCTCTTGGGCCACTTCCTCCCGCAGGGCTGGGTTCAGGTGGGCTACCACCACTTGCAGAGGGCCGCCCCTTCGGCGCCGAAGCGCCTCCGCCGCCTGGGCCATAGTGGTGGGCGTCAGGTGGCCGGCGGTGGCGGCCCGCTGGTGGAGGCGGTCGGGCAGGGTGGCCTCAATCACCAGTAGGTCAGGGTGGGTGTGCTCCCAGGCGGTGGAGACCCCCGGGCCACAGTCGCCGGTGTAGAAGAGGGTCTTCCCGTGGGGTGCGGTAACCTCCCAGCCCACGCTGGGGACGCTATGGGGCACGGGGATGGCGCGCACCTGGTAGCCCAGCAGGGGGAAAGGCACCAGAGGCTCCACCGGCACAAGGCGAAAGAGGGGCGCTTCGGGGGAGGGACGGCGGGAGAAGTCCAGATAGAGGGTGCCGTCTAAGAGGAAACGGCGCAGGTGTTCCACGGTGTCGGCGAGGCCGTAGATAGGGAGGGGGGAGCCTCGCTCCAGGATGTTGAGGCCCAGGAGGGGGATGTCGCGGATGTGGTCGTAGTGGCGGTGGGTCAGGAGGAGGGCGGACAGGCCGGTCTGCTGGGGCAGGGACAGGGCGCCTGTCAGGCCACCGGCGTCTAGGGCGAGGGCGTCGTCTACCAGGAGGGCCATGGGGCGGAAGGGGCCGGCCTCACTCTGATGGGCACCCAGGAAGCGAAGGCGCATGCTACACCCACTTGTTCAGGCGGAACCACACCCACATGGCCAGGCCGAGGAGGGCACCCGCGCCCGTGGCGATCCAGAAGGCGTGGGCGTTATTGGCCAGGGGGAGGTGCACGTTCATGCCATACAGGGTGCCGATGATGGTAATAGGGAGGAGAGCAGTGAAGATCACGGTGAGGATGCGCAGGGCATCGTTAGAGAGTTGGCTGGAGAGGGTGAAAAGGGTCTCGTTGAGGCCCTGGGTAACCTCCCGCAGTTCCTCCAGTTCCGCCCAGATACGGCGGGTGTGGTCGGCCAGGTCTCCGTAGTAGACATCCGGGTCCACCTTCAGGAAGGGGTATTCCCGGCGTTCCAGGAGTTCCATTACGGCGATTTGCGGGCGGATGATCCGGCGGAAGGCGATGATGTCCCGGCGGACGAAGGAGAGGCGCTCGGCGATGGCCCGGGTCTGGCGCTCAAAGAGGTGGTGCTCTATGTCATCCACCTGCTCCATTATCTTGCCCAGGATGGGGAAGCAGTAGTCCACCAGCACATCAAGGATGCGATAGAGGAGGTATCCGGAGGAGCGGGCCATCAGTTCATCCCGCACCGCCTCGCTCTGGACGCAGTCGGCGAAGAGTTTCACCAGGGGTTTCAGTTCCCCCCGATGCACCGTTACCACATAACTGGCGCCGGCAAAGATGGCCACCTGGCTGGGAAGGGTGAGGCGCATCTGTTTGCTGAACAGCGGGAAGTGGAGGACGAGGAAGATGTGGTCGTCAAACTCGTCGACCTTGGGCAGTTGCACTCGGGAGAGGCAGTCGTCTAGGGCCAGGGGGTGGAAGTTGAAGCGGGCCCGCAGGTATTCCATTTCGGCCATAGTGGGCCGTTCCACGTTGACCCAGGTAAGCCCTTTCCAGGTAACCGACTGGACTTCCAGGCGTGCCAGGCCGGTGGTGGTCAATGATCCCCCCTGGGGTGGACTAGCCTCATTGTAGCACTCCCCTGTGTCAGGGCGTAAAGGGAGCGTCTGCCCTGTGTCCTGGGGGTTGTGCTACACTGGCCACGGAGGGGAGCAGTGGAGAGCCTGAGTGTGCACATCTTGCCCCGGCTGACCCGCCCGGTTCTGGTGGGGGCCTTTGCCGGCTGGCCCGATGCCCAGGAGGGGGCTACCTATGCGGTGCGGTATCTGGTGCGCCACCTGGGGGCCTTCGCCTGCGCCAGCATAGACCCCGAAGAGTTTTATAACTTCCAGCGGGTGCGCCCCATCGTGTATCTGAATGAGAGGGGAGAGCGGGTCATCCATTGGCCCAGCAACGAGTTCTTCGCTTGGCAGGGGGCGGAAGCGCCATTCGGCCTCCTCCTTTTCCACGGGATAGAGCCCCACCTGCGCTGGAAGACCTTCAGCCGAACCATCGTCGCCATGGCCCAGCAAGTAGGGGTGGAGCGGGTGGTGTTCCTGGGGAGCCTGCTGGACGCCGTTCCCCATACCCGGGAGGTGCGCATCACGGGCACCGCCAACCGCCCGGACCTACGCCGAACTCTGGAGGGCTTGGGGGTCTTCGGTTCCCGCTACCAGGGTCCGACGGGAATTGGCACCGCCCTCACCGAGGCGTGCACCCAGGCCGGTCTTCCCTTCTGCTCCCTCTGGGCCCACTGCCCCCACTACCTGCAGATTTCCCCCAACCCCAAAGCGAGCCTTGCCCTCCTCCAGCGTCTGGAGTCTCTGCTGGGCATCACCTTGCCGCTGGGGGCGCTTAGGGGGATGGTGGCTGCGTTTGAAGCGGAGGTGGCCAAGGCGGTTGCGGGCAATGCAGAGTTAGCCGCTCATCTGCGCCGTTTGGAGGAGGCGTATGACCTCATGGCCGAGCGCCCCCCGGAGCGCTCGGAGGAACTCCCTGCCCCTGAAGAGATGGTGAAGGAATTAGAGGAGTTCCTGCGCCGGCAGTGGCGGGGCGACGGGGGCGCCCAGGCACCGGGAACGGGCATGCCCTCCAGCGGGGCGTAGGACCTCCTTTTTAGCCCTATGCCTTTTCCTGTGCAGGGGGACGAATATGTCTGGTGTGGAGGTGCGCTTCGGCTCGGTGCTGGGGCGGGAGGGGGCAGGGTTGGCGGAGGAGGCCCGCTGGCTGGAGAGGCTGGGCTACGACTACCTGGCCCACGGTGAGCACTTTATGCGGGGCCATCCTCCGGGTCCCAGCCTTCTCGCCCTCCCCGCTCTGGCGGTGGCAGCGGGCGCCACCCGCAATATCCGTCTTGTCTCGTCCATCGTCCTTGCCCCCCTTTACCACCCGGTGATGCTGGCCAAACTGGCGACCACCGTGGACGTCTGCTCCGGTGGTCGGCTGGTATTAGGGGTGGGCATAGGGGGCGAGTTCCCCGTGGAGTTTGATGCCCTGGGCGTCCAGGTGAAGGAGCGAGGCGCCCGGACCGACGAACTCCTGCCCCTCCTCAAGCGCTTATGGACCGAAGAGGGGGTCTCCCATCGGGGGCGCTTCTATGCCCTTTCCCAGGTAACCCTCAAGCCTAGCCCTATTCAGCGTCCCCATCCTCCCCTCTGGGTGGCCGGGCGTCGGGAGGGGGCCATGCGCCGTGCGGTGCTCTACGGAGATGGGTGGTTCCCCTATTTTTACAGCCCGGAGCGCTATCGCCAGAGCGTCGTCCGCATAACCCAGTTGGCCCAAGGTGTGGGCCGAGACCTGTCCGGCTTTCGGTGGGCCCTCTACGCCTTCCTGGCCCTGGGGGAAAGCCGGGAGGAGGCGGGGCGGGTAGCCGCCGAGGCCCTGGGGGGTCGGTATCGCTATGGAGGGGACTTCCTCACCATCGTGGGGCCTTACTGCATCCTGGGGACGCCGAGGGAGTGTATCCGCCGTATAGAGGAATACAGTGATGCAGGGGTGCGGGAGTTCATCTTCAGTTGGGCGTGCCCCCCAAGCGAGGCACGCCGGCACATGGAGGTAACGGCGAAGGAGATTATCCCCTACTTCCGGGGCTAACTGGGGGAGGGGGCGTTGCGCTGGCCCAGCACCAGGCGGGCTTCCGCCCCCACACCCAACTCGGCGCAGTCCAGGAAGGTGGAGTAGATGGCCTTGTCCAGAGCACGGCGAAGCCACGGCTCCTGCTTGAGGGCCTCGGCCGACTCCTGGCGCAGGCGCACAAGGCGCAGGAGGCGATACAGGAAGTAGGCCTGCAGGGGGGTGTAGGCCCGCACCTCCGACTGCGAGACGAAGGGGGGCGGGCTCCCCACGCCAGACCGATGGCCCATGCCAGTAAACTGCTCCTGCATCGCCACACACCTCCTGCCCTTATTATACTCTATTAGCCGCCTCTGTGCCTCTAGTGTAGGCACCCATAGGCCGTGGTGTCTAGCACCCAATGGTATGGCTTCGGGTAAGAAAGGGTCAGAAGAATGGTAAAGCCGTGCTCCCTGGGGCTGGCGGTGGCTCTTGTGTTGGCAATAGGCCTGGCTTGCCAACGGGGCACCGGAAGGACTTCCCCCCCCACCCTCACGGTGGTGGCGGCAGCCGACCTTACCTTCGCCTTTCGGGAGATAGGTCAGCGCTTCCAACAGGCGACGGGGATCGCCGTGGCCTTCTCCTTCGGCTCCTCGGGGCAACTGGCCCAGCAGATAGAGCGGGGCGCTCCCGGGGACGTGTTCGCCTCGGCCAACATGGCTTTTGTGGAGGACCTGGCCCGCAAGGGAATAATTCTGCCCGATACCGTTGCCCTCTACGCACGCGGGCGCATCGTGCTGTGGACCCGCTCCGATAGCCCTCTGGACATCCAGCGCCTGCAGGACCTGACCCGCCCGGAGGTGAAACGCATAGCCATCGCCAACCCCGACCACGCTCCCTATGGAGTAGCGGCCCGCCAGGCCCTGCAAACCCTCGGCCTGTGGGACACCCTGCGTCCTAAACTCATTCTGGGGGAAAACGTGCGCCAAACCCTCCAGTATGCCGAGACGGGCAATGTGGATGTGGCAATCGTAGCCTTATCCCTGGCGGTGCCGACTCAGGGCCAGTGGCACCTTATTCCTGAAGACCTCCATAGACCTATAGACCAGGGCATCGGGGTAGTGCGGGGGACGAAGCGGGAGGCCGAGGCACGGCGGTTTGTGCAGTTCGTCCTGGGGCCAGAGGGGCGTGCGATTTTGCAGAAATACGGTTTCCAGACCCCCGCGGCGGGCCCCTAGGTTCTCCGCACCAGCCCCCGCTCCTGCCACGGGACCGTGGTGGGCACATCCCGGTCGTAGAGGAGGCGCCACATCAGGACTTTATACCAGGGGTAGCGGCCATCGGGGCGTTCCCCGTTGGCCAGCAAGCGTTTGAGGGCCACCAGGCCCAGAAGGCCCACCGTGAGCCAGAAATGGGGGCGTCCCGGCACCAGTGCTCCCCACAGGGGCAGGGAGAGAAAGCCTATGCCTATCCAGAAGGCGGTGGAGCGGAAGGCCAGCCAGCCGGGGATAACCGCCAGGGCGAAGCCGGCCATCTCCCACGGCACCCCTGGCTGGGGGATGCCCAAT
>BEHZ01000009.1 GCA_002923335.1 bacterium HR23
GTGGACCAACTGGGGGTCGTGGAGCAGGCCCTTTGCAGAACGGCACACCCCGGCCGGCACCCCCACCTGCTGAAGGCGCTCCATCAGTGCCTCGCTGGGGTATTGGCGTGTCCACTCGGCCAGACGGGACTCCAAAGCCTCCTCCTGAGCCTTCCGCCCCAGGATAGTGTCCAGGCTGGGGTCGCTTGCCCAGTCAGGACAACCCAGCACCCGACGCAGGGCCTGCCACTGAGCATCGCTCTCCACGGCGATGGCAAGCCACTCCCCATCGGCGCAAGGGAAACACCCATGGGGCACGCACACCGTATCCCGGTTGCCCTGACGTTGGGCTTCACGACCGTTCTCCAGGGCGTCCAGCAGCAGAGGTGCCAGCAGGTGGAGGGACGCTAAGAACTGGGAGAAGGGGATATATACCCCTCGCCCGGTGCGCTCCCGATAGTCCAGAGCGGAGACCAGGGCCATGGCCGCCTGGCGAGGCACGATGAAGTCGGTATAGGTGGCGGAGGGGCCGGGGGGGACGGGCGTCCTGTCGGGCCATCCTGCTAGATTGGTGATGCCCACCAGAGCAGTAATCAGAGGGCCGAAGCCCGGCAGGCTCTCCAGAGGGTTCCCCCGCCCAAACGTGGACATGGAAAGCATAATGAGGTCCGGCCGTTCTCGGCTGAGGGCATCGTAGCCCAGCCCCCATCGCTCCATGACCCCTGCTGTGAAGCTATCCACCACTGCATCCGCCCACTCCAGGATAAGCCGACGGGCCAACCCAACCCCTTCGGGCGTGCGCATGTTGAGGGTGATGCTGCGCTTCCCCGCGTTCACCAGGGCAAAAGCGCCGGAGCGGTTGGGGCCGGGGATATTGCTCGCAAAGGGCGCAGAGTTGCGCCACGGGTCGGGATACACGCTGGTCTCTATGCGCAGGACGGTAGCGCCGAAGTCGGCGAAGTAGCGGGTGGTGGCTGGCCCGGCTGCCACCCAGGTGAAGTCCACGATGCGCACCCCCGACAGGGGCAACGGTGTCTGGAGGGCGTGAAAGGGATCGGGACGACTATGATGGCGCATAGCCCGGTGCACTCCTTACTATAGGATAAAGGTTAGCCCAGTGCCCCTACTTCCCGCAGGAGGGCCGTCTCCGAGGGGGTAAAGCCCAACAGGTCCTCCAGCACCTCCTTCTGATGCTCCCCCAGGGCCGGCGCACGGCGGGGGTTACCGTTCTCCAGAGGGACGAACGACCCCACCGTCGCCCGCCGGACACCGTCGGGCCAGGCCTCCTGGCGGAAAAAGCCACGGTCTATCGCCCGGGCGACCTGGACAGCATCGCCGGGCGTCGACACGGGTGCGATGAGGAGGCGCCGGCGCTGGGCCTGCTCCCATATCTCCGCCTTGCTCTTCTCCTTGAGGAAGCGCCCCACCACCTCCGCCACCACAGGGATGAGGTCCGCACGGCTGAAGCCGAAGTCTACCGCCCCCATCTCTTTGAGGGGGCCAGGGTCAAAGCCTTCCTCTTCCATCCAGGCGATGACTCCCTGCATATGTTTGGTGCCCACCCCTCCCCCCACAATCAGGAAGCACACCCACCCGTCCTTGCACGGCCATAGCGAGGGGCGAAGGGGGCCACCCCCTGGCCTTCCCCAGTGGCCGTGGCGCTCCAGCACCTCCCCCAGCAGGTCCACGAAGGGGATAAGGCGGTCCATGGTGCGGGCCACGGCGTGCTGGGCCGAGAGGTCTACTCTCTGTCCCTGGCCAGTGCGGGTGCGGTGGAAGAGGGCCAACACCGTTCCCAGCCCGGCGCTAATCCCTGTGAGCACCCACGCCTGGGGGAAGGAGATGCGCACCGGCGGGCGGTCGCTATCACCCGTTACATAGGCCAACCCCCCCATAGCCTGGATGGTCAGGTCGGTGGCCTTCCAGCGAGCGTAGGGGCCTTCCCGGCCGAAGGGCGTAATGGAGGTAAGCACCAGGCTGGGGTTGGCTCGCCGCAACACATCCCATCCCAGCCCCATCTCCTCAAGCGCCCCTGGAGGGTGGGTCTCCAGAATGGCGTCGCTTATCGCCACCAGGCGCAGGAAGACTGCCCGCCCGTCGGGGTGGGTCAGGTCTAGGGTGATGCTCTTCTTCCCCCCGGCGTAGGCGCCCCAGAAAAGACTATGGCTTATGTCGTCCTTCCAGAAAGGGGGTTGACGGCGAGCAGGACTGCCCCCCGGAGGCTCGACGGCGATAACCTCGGCCCCCAGGTCTGCCAGCATACGCCCAGCCAACACGCCCCATGGGTCGGTGAGGTCAAGGATGCGATAGCCCGCCAGAAGCATCGCCTACCCCTTGCGCAAGAGAGAGATGAACTGGGCCATATCTCCCTCCCCTTCTAGGTTCTGCGCCCGCTGGAGGATGGCGTCGGCCCGAGCAGGGGGCAAAACGGTCTGAGCCAGGCCCAGAAACTTGCGGGCGAAGCCGTCCCAGGGGAGGGGGTTTTCCGGCTCCCCCAGGGGATAGGGCACCTCCGCCTCCCACCTTCCTCCTTTGTGTGTTACCAGCATCACACGGGCACCCATCCCCTGCAGGGAGGGGTCCTCCCGGACAACGGTCCTGTCTATGAGGGCCAGCACCTGGGGGTCGTCCAGGCGCTGATAACTCGCCCAGGTCAGCCCCCCTTCCAGCATCGCCACTGCACTGGCAAAATACACACTGAACTGCCCATCTACCGAACTGCGGGGACGACGCTTCTCCTCCACCGGAACCGCCACCAGGGCATACCCAATGGGCGGGAGGGCTATCTCTAGCCGTGCCACCTCCTCCGCCTGCACCTCATAACGGCGGACCAGGTGGGCTATGGCGTCTATCACGGCGTGGTTATACCGGCAGGAGGGATAGGGCTTGACGGCGGTGCGCAACACCTGCCACTGGCCGTCGCCCAGGCCCTCCAGGGCCCGAGCAGGTTTCACAGCACCTTCGGCATAGGAGCGTAGATACCCGTTGTGCCCCTCCAGGGGCGCACGGGCGCCCTTCACCCCTTCTCCGGCCATGGTAAGGGCATAGATGGCGTTGTGGGCACAGAGGCCTACGTGCACCCGTTTGTTCCACCCCCCTGTCACCAAGAACTGCAGAGAGCCGGAGGCCATACTGCCGGCCAGGCCGAAGGCGTCCAGCGTGGCCTCCCGGGAAAGCCGTAGCAGATGCGCCCCCGCCGACACCGCCCCGAAGATACCCGTGGTGGCAGTGGGATGAAAACCTCGCCGATGCACCGCCTCACCGTGGGCCAGGCCGATACGACAGGTAACTTCATAGCCGGCCAGGGCCGATTCCAGAAAGCGCTCCCCAGAAGTATGGTGCACCTCGGCGAGGGCCATCAGGGTGGCAAAGATAGGGGTGCCCGGGTGGGTAATGGAGTCCCTATGGGTATCGTCGAAGTCCAGGCTGTGGGCGAAGGCGCCGTTGAGGAAGGCAGCCACCGGAGGGGGAAACCCCCGCCGTTCCCCCACCACAGTGCACACACCCCTGGCACCCTTGGCCAGGCTCCTTCCGGCCCGCAGGAGGGCAGGCGTGGAGTCCGCCAGGCCCCTACCTCCTAACGCTACCCCCAAGAAGTCCAGGAAGAGTTGCTTCACCCGCTCCCGAGCCGGAGGCGACACTCGCTCCCACTGCACCGAAAGGGCGTAATCCACAAGGCGCACGGTCAAGCCGTCGTCCACCATGGCACCTCCCTCGGCGAAGTTGGTCCCATTACCCAGATGCCTCTGGTAGTATAGCATGGCAGATGCATACCGGCGGGCGCCTATGGTTATCCCCATCATTCCAGAGATGGAACCTCGCCCCGAGGCTCTCCAAGGGAGGGAAACCACTATGCTGGAACCACTACCCACCCCGGAGCGGGCTCTGGTGGTCTTCGCCCACCCCGACGACGCCGAGTTCGGCTGTGCCGGCACCGTCGCCCGATGGGCGCGGGAAGGGACCCACATTGTATATGTGTTGGCCACTAGCGGAGATAAAGGCACGGGCGACCGCACCTTGACGCCGGAGCGCCTGGCTCATATCCGAGAGGAGGAGCAGGCCGAAGCGGCACGGGTGCTGGGGGTGCGGGAGGTGGTCTTCCTCCGCTACCCCGATGGGGGCCTGGAGGACACCGCCGAGTTTCGGGGGAAAGTAGTGCGGGAGATCCGCCGGGTCCGCCCCGATGTGGTGCTCACCTCGGAACCCTTCCCCCGACGCCGTTTCTCCCATCGGGACCACCGCATCGCCGGCCTGGTGGCCATGGACGCTTGCTTCCCCTACTGCCGGGACCACCTTTATTACCCCGAGCACCTGCGGGAGGGGCTGGAGACCCACAAAGTCGGAGCGGTCCTCTTCTGGGGTGCCGACGAGCCTGATGTCTTCAGCGACATCACCGACACCCTGGAGGTGAAACTGAAGGCCCTGGCGTGCCACAAGAGCCAGTTCAGCGACTTCAACCGTGTGGCGGAGCGGGTGAAAGAGTGGGCGAAACTCAATGGCCAGCAGGCGGAGGTCCCCTTCGCCGAGGCCTTCCGCAAAATAGAGTTCTGGCGCTAGCGCCCTGGCGTATCATAGGGTGGAAGAGAGATGTTAGCCGATGCGCTCCTGCTATCCCTGCGGGTAACCGCCCTGGCGACCGTTATTATCCTGGTGGCGGGCACCGGCCTGGCCCTCCTGCTGGCACGGGTGCGTTTCCCCGGCCGAACCCTTGTGGAACTGCTGGTTACTCTACCTTTGGTGCTTCCCCCCACCGTGGTGGGCTACTACCTCCTCCTGGCCCTAGGACGAGGAAGCCCTCTCTACGACTGGTTAAAAATAGACATCCTCTTCACCTGGTGGTCGGCCGCCCTCGCCTCGGCTGTGGTAGGCCTGCCTCTGATGGTGCAGTCGGCTCGTGCAGGCATCGCCAGCGTAGACCCTACACTGGAGCAAGCGGCGCGCACCCTGGGCTCCCCCGAGTGGGAGGTGCTCTGGCGCATCACCTTGCCTCTGGCCCGGCGGAGCATCCTCGCCGGCCTGCTGTTGGGGTCGGCTCGGGCGTTGGGGGAGTTCGGGGCAACCCTGATGGTCGCCGGCAACATCCCCGGGCGCACCCAGACCCTCCCCCTGGCCATCTACGACGCTGTGCAAAACCGGGACTGGGCCACGGCCAATCAGATGGTCCTCCTGCTCACCCTGGTCTCCCTGGTGGGGCTGTGGGCGGTGCGTCGGATAGAAGCCCCTCGCCCCATCAAAGGACGACAATGAGGGACGCTATGCCCCCACTCCTCACGGTGGATATAGAAAAGCGCCTCGGCGGGTTCAGCCTGCAAGTGTCCCTCCACGCCAGCCCGGAGGTCATGGTCCTCTTCGGCCCCTCGGGTGCCGGCAAGACCCAAACCCTCCACGCCATCGCCGGCCTCACCCGCCCCGATGCCGGGGAAATTGCCCTGGACGGGCGGGTCCTGTTTCGCAGGGGGAGGCCGGGGCCGGCGGTATGGGTCCCCGCCCACCAGCGGCGCATTGGATATGTCTTTCAGGACTACGCCCTCTTCCCCCACATGACCGCTCTGGAAAATGTGGCTTACCCCCTGCGGGGGCGAGGCGCACGGCAGAAGGCGCTGGCGCTCCTGGAACGCATGCACCTGGCGCACCTGGCCCATCGCTACCCGGCGGAGTTATCGGGGGGACAACAGCAGAGGGTCGCCATCGCCCGTGCCCTGGCCGTCCAGCCCCAGGTGCTTCTTCTGGATGAGCCTTTTTCTGCATTGGACATCCCGGTGCGGGAACGCCTGCAAGGGGAACTGCTGGCCCTCCAGCGGGACCTGGGGCTGGTAGTGCTCCTGGTTACCCACGATTTACAGGACGCCTTTGCGGTGGGCCACCGCCTTGCGGTCATCTACCAGGGACAGGTGGTGCAGGTAGGGCCGGTAGAGGAGGTCTTTCAGCGTCCTGCCAACGCCGAGGTGGCTCACGCCCTGGGCATCGGCAATCTCTTCACCGCCCAGGTGGTTTCTTCCACTGCGGAGGGCCTGGTGCTGGACTGGGACGGCCTCCTGCTGGAGGCACCCCCCCACCCCTTGCCCGTGGGCCACGAGGTAACCGCCTACATTCGCCCGGAGGAGGTGAAGGTGCTCTACCCCGACCGCCCCTTGGCTTCGGCGGTCCGGCACAACATCGTGGCAGGGTGTGTCGTCAGGAGACGGCCTGGCCCCCAGGTGCACACATTGCAGGTGGCCCTGGAGAACGGGGAGACCGTAGAAGCCCGCTTCCCCGCCTACAGTTACATCCCCCTGGACTTGAGCCCGGGCAAGAAGGTCCTCCTCTCCCTGCGTCGGGAGGCCATCGTCATCGTGCAACGGGCTGGCCGGACCCGAAAGGCTTTAGACCTTCATGGGTGAGGAGAAGGCTATGGAGCGCATCGGCATTACCCCCCGGCTGGAGGACGGCGACCTTTCGGCGGTCTTGGGGATAGCCCAAGAGGCGGAGGCGCGGGGCTATCACTCTATCTGGGTGGGGGAAGCCTGGGGCAGGGAGGTTTTCACCTGCCTCACCGCTCTGGCTCTGGGCACTCGGCGCCTTCACCTGGCCTCCGGCATCGTCAATGTGTTTAGCCGGACCCCCGCCCTGGTGGCTATGGCCTCGGCCACTCTGGACGAAGTATCTGGGGGGCGCTTCATCTTGGGCTTGGGGGCCAGCGGGCAGATTGTGGTGGAGCAGTGGCACGGCGTCCCCTATCAGCACCCGCTCCAGCGCACCCGGGAGTATATAGAGATCGTCCGCCTTGCCCTTAGCGGACAGCGGGTCAACTACCAGGGGCATTTCTTCCGCCTGCAGAACTTCCGCCTGGCCTTTACTCCCCGGCGGGCCAACCTCCCCATCTTCGTGGCAGCCATGGGCCCCCAGAACCTCCGTCTGACCGGGGAACTGGCCGATGGGTGTATCCCCTTCCTACCCTCCCGTTCCCGCTTCCGCGAGGTCTATCTCCGGCCGCTGGAAGAGGGCGCCAGGGCCAAAGGTCGTTCCCTGAAGGATATAGAGATAGCCCCTTACATTATCACTGCCGTGTCAGGCGATGGGGCTTCAGCCCGTGCCCTGGCCCGTGCTCACGTGGCCTATTACATCGGCGGGATGGGGGTTTACTACAACAACCTGGTGCGCCGATATGGGTATGTGGAGGAGGCGGAGGCGATTCGCCGGGCGTGGCAGGAGCGAAACCGGGAGCGGGCAGCCTCCCTGGTGAGCGATGCGATGCTAGACGACCTGGCCATAGCCGGCACCCCCTCCCAGTGCCGTGAGCGTCTGGAGGCGTATAAGGAGGCGGGGGTAACCCTGCCCATTCTGGCCTTCGCCCACGGCTCCAGTAGGGAAATGGTGCGGGAGGCCCTTGCGGCCCTTGCTCCCAAAGCCTAGAGGGCTAAGACCAACTGCTGAGGGATGGGAGGTGCGGAGCCCTTCTCCTCCAGACGGTAGCGCTGTTTGAGACCCTCCACCTGGGCCAGCACCGCCGCCTGGTAGCGCCAGGGAACATAGGCACCCGTGTATAGGCGCTGGTAGAGAGGGCGCAGGTGGGGGAACTCCCCCTCCAGCCATTCCAGGAAGTGCTCCCGCACCCCGGGGCGCAGATGTAGGAGAGATGCCCCCAGAAAATACGCCCCGTGCTCACGGGCGGAGCGCACCACCCGAGCCAGACTCGCCGGCGCATCGGTAAGGCCGGGAACGATAGGGGCGATGAGGACCCCCACCCGCACCCCCGCCTGGGCCAAGCGCTCCATAGCCCACAGGCGCTTCCACGGGGGAGGCGTCCCCGGCTCCATCCGCCGCCACACCTCGGCGTCCAGCGTGGGCACACTGAAACAGACGGAACACGATGCCCGCCGGGAGAGGTCGGCCAGCACATCCCCGTCCCGCACCACCAGGGTGCCCTTAGTTACCAGGCTCACGGGGTTGGAGACCTGGGCCAACACCTCCAGACAGGAGCGGGTAAGGCGATACTTCCCCTCTATGGGCTGATAGGGGTCGGTGGCGGTGCCAATGACCACCTCCTCCCGCCGCCAGGTGGGGCTCCCTACCTCCCAGCGGAGCACCTGGGGGATGTTCGCCTTCACAAAGATAATGCCGGAGAAATCTTCTCCCGCCGAGAGGTCCAGGAAGGCATGGTAACGGCGTGCGAAGCAGTAATGGCAGGAGTGGACACAACCCCGGTAAGGGTTGAGGGACCACCGGAAGCCCATGCCCAGCACACGCTGGAGGGCGCTACGGCACCGTATCTCCTGGTAGCGTGCCCGTGCGCCCATGCGCCTACCCCGTCCCTTCGCCCGTGGAAGCCGAAGGCGCTACTGGCACAGCCAGCAGGCAAAGGGGCACCTGCCAGGTGCCCGCCTTGCCGAAACGCACCCACGCCCCCCAAGCCGTGAGGCGCTGGACGTGCCCCCGGCTACCACGAGGGGGGCCACCGGCCACCCGTCCAATATAGACCACCTCCTTCCCTACCCCTAGAGCCTCGGGGCGGGCGAGGGCCACCGTCGGTGTGGGGAAGAGGCCGGGCAGACAGAGTTGCTGCGCCGTGTGGCGTTTCCTTCCCATCTTTGCCCCCTTGACCCCTCCGGGGGTGTCTCTCCTCTGCCACCCCCGGAGGGAGAACATCAGTTCTACCTTCGCCCCAAATGGTAGAACAACAGTTCCATTCCTGTCAAGGGGGTAAGGGAGGGCGCTCACCGGATGAGGCCTGGGAAAGGCCGGGCGAACGCACCGGGATTTGGCAGGTGGTAGACAGCCCAGGGGATATCCCACAAACCTGAGGTAAGGCGCCTTGAAGCGAGGCGCATGGTGGACGCAGGAAAAGCCTGCGGGGGAAGCAGCCGGCTTTGCCGTCTTGCCGTAGAGCAATGAGCGGGCGTTTCGGCTACTTGGTGGAGAGTGGAGCCTAACCCTCTTTCTCTAAACGACCCAGTTCCTCTTCCACCTCTTTCAGTTCCTGCTCCACCTCCCGCAGTTCCTCCTGCAGGTCCTGCCGGTAGTCCTGCAGTTCCTTCCTATACCCCTCAAGCCAGCGCCGATATTCCTCCCGCCGGTAGGGGCCAAAGGGCGGACCGAACCACCGCCGGGTGCCAAAATAGACCCCCACTCCGAAGGGGCCAAGGGGGAAGCCAAAGGCGTAGCGCCGGAAGCGGTAGCGCATAGATTACCTCCTACCTTCTCCGCTCCACCACATAGTCCGCTAGAGCCAGCAGACACTCCTTGCACTCCCCCGGGGGCAAGGGAGCAAGGGCTGCCCTTGCCCGCTGGAGCATCCCCTGCGCTATCCCGTGCGCCTCCTGGAGCACCCCACTGGTGCGCATCATCTGCAAGGCCCGGGCCAGGTTCGCCTCCGGCTCCTCACCGCGTAGGAGAGGAAGGATGGGGTTGTCCTCCGGATAGCGCTCCAGCAGGAGGATGGCGGGGAGGGTCAGAACCCCTTCCTTCAAATCGTTGCCCACGGGTTTGCCCACCTCCTCCCCTACCCCATCCACATCCAGGATGTCGTCCACGATTTGGAAAGCCATGCCCAGGGCATACCCATACTCTCGTAAGGCGGCTACCCACTCCTCCGGGGCCCCGCATAGCACCGCTCCCGCCTCTCCCGCGGTGCGGAAGAGGGAGGCAGTCTTGCGGTAGATGCGCTGGAAATACTGCTCCCGGGTCTGGGGCCACTGCCCCAGCGACAGATGCTCCTGCAACTCCCCGGTGGCCAGGTCCATAATTGTCTCGGCAAAGCGCTTGACCACGCCCAGGTGCCCTGTTTCGCACACCAGCACCGCCGAGGTAGCGAACAGGTAGTCCCCCACCAGCACCGCCACCTGGGGGCCGAAGAGTTTGAAGAGCGTGGCCCGCCCCCGACGCACCTCCGCCTTGTCCACCGTGTCGTCATGCACCAGGGTAGCGATGTGGAGCAGTTCCACAGCGGTTGCCATCAGGCTTACCTTGTCCTGACCGAAGGGCGTGAGACGCCCCGCCAGCAGGGTTAGCGTGGGGCGCACCCGCTTCCCCGGCACCTCCATGGGGTGGGCAAAAAGAGGGGCCAGACGGGGGTCATCTACCTCCTGGGCGAGGCGGCGTAACCGCTCCTGCACCTCCTCCAGCCCCTTGAGCACCGGACGGTAGAAAGGCAAAGTAAGCAATGGCCACCTATCCTTCAGGAGGAGCGCCGTTGGGCCAGGAGGCGTTGCACCTCTTCCTCAACGACCCTCTCCTCAAGTTTGGCGAAGAGGGGCTCGGGGGGCCCTAAGGGCTGGCCCGGGGTCGGCTCCTGCACCGTCCAACCCGCCTGCTCCACCGCCCCCTCCAAGCCCAGCATCCTATGCAGGCGCTGGGAAGAGAAGGGAAGGAATGGGGCAAAGCAGGTCTTCAGGGCCGACACCACGAGCAGGGCCGTCCACAGCACCGCCGACCCCCTCTGGGGGGCCTCCCGCACCAGCCGCCAGGGGGCGGTCTGGTCCACATAGCGGTTGGCCTCTTGGGCCAAGGCCATGGCATACCCCAGAGCCTCCCGGAAACGGCACAGCCCCAGGGCTGTGCCCACCCGCTCCAGAGTCCTCCGAGCCTCCTGCTGCAGGGCAATATCTTCGGGGGTGAAGGAGCCGGGGCGGGGCACCTTCCCTTCACAATGGCGCACCGTCAGGGTCAAAACCCGGTGCACCAGATTACCGTAGGTCGCCACCAGTTCATCGTTGTTCCGCCGCACAAACTCCCGCCAGGAGAAGTCGGCATCGGCGGTCTCGGGCATATTGGCCGAGAGACAGTAGCGTAAGGGGTCGGGCGGGTAGCGCTCTAAATAGTCAGGCACCCACACCGCCCAGTTCTGGGAGGTGGAAAACTTCTGACGCTCCAGGTTCAGAAACTCGTTGGCCGGCACATCATAGGGCAGGTTATACGACCCACCCCCCTTCGGTGTCCACTCCCCATACCCCATCAACATGGCTGGCCAGATAACCGTATGGAAGGGGATGTTGTCCTTGCCGATAAAGTAATAGTGCCGACAGGCGGGGTCTTGCCAGTAGTCTCGCCACGCCTCCGGCTCCCCCTGGCGCATGGCCCACTCTTTGGAGGCCGACAGATAGCCTATTACCGCCTCAAACCACACATAGATGCGCTTGGATGCGAACTCCGGGTCATCCACCGGCACCGGCACACCCCACTCCAGGTCTCGGGTGATGGCCCTGTCCTGCAGGCCCCCCTCCAGGAAACGGAGGGTGAAGTTATACACATTGGGACGCCACACCTGCTCCTTGGTGCGCACCCACGCCAGCAGATAGTCTTGAAAAGCCGACAGCCGCAGGAAGTAGTGGCGGGTCTCCCGTATCTGCGGGGGCTCTCCACATAAGCGGCAGCGCATTCCGATAAGGTCTTGGGGGTTCAGGGGTTTCCCACATCTCTCGCACTGGTCGCCCCGAGCCCGCTCGTATCCGCAGGAGGGACAGGTGCCCTCCACATAGCGGTCCGGCAGGAAACGGCGGTCGGTGGGACAGTAGGGCTGTTGCTGTGTTGCAGGGTAGATATACCCCCGCTCTCGCAGACGCAGGAAAATTTCGTGCACCACCTGACGGTGGTTGGCGGTGCCGGTGGTGGTGTAAAGGTCAAAAGTGATGCCCAACTGCTCCCAGTTGCGCAAGAACTGGGCGTGATACTTGTCCACCACCTGCTGGGGGGTGATGCCCTCCTGCTCGGCACGGATGGTGATGGGTGTCCCGTGCTGGTCCGAGCCCGAAACCATCAGCACCCGGTTCCCCCGCAAACGGTGGTAGCGGGCGAAGATGTCGGCGGGCAGGTAGCACCCGGCGATGTGGCCCAGGTGCAGGGGGCCATTGGCATAGGGCCAGGCAACCCCGATAAAAACCTTCTCGGGCATCGGCTCCGTTCTCCTCGCTTTCCCTTTCTATCCTAGCATATTGGACCGGACGGGGCGTTGCCCCACCCGCCGGGGAGGAATTACTATACCCCTAAGGAGATCCCCACATCCCCACGCCGGCAATAGAGACCAAGGCCCTTGCTCGTGCCTATGGCCACCACCTGGCTCTGGCCGGGGTAGACCTGGCGCTGGAGTGGGGGCAAACCCTGGTGGTCTTCGGCCCCAACGGCTCCGGCAAGACGACGCTGGTGCGGGTGCTGGGATGTCTGACCCGCCCCACTTCCGGGTGGGCCAGCGTGGCGGGCTTCCCTGTGCATACCCACCCTCTCCAGGCACGGAGGGCGGTGGGCGTGCTCACCCACGCCCCCCTCCTCTACGCCGACCTGACGGTATGGGAGAACCTCCTCTTCTTCGCCCGCATGTTCGGCGTCCCCCAACCGGGGCAACGCATTGAGGCCCTGACCGAATGCCTGGGACTAACGGAGCGCCTGCACCAACGGGTGCGCACACTCTCCCACGGCCTCCAGAAGCGGGCGGGCCTGGCCCGTGCCCTCTTACATTCCCCCCAGGTGCTCCTCCTGGACGAACCCGAAGCGGGGTTGGACGCCCCTGCTCTCTCCACCCTGGAGACGCTCATCCGTGAGCACTGCGCCCAGGGAGGAGCGGTGCTCCTGACCACGCACCAGGTGGCGTGGGGGCTTTCCCTGGCCCATCAGGCTATCGCTTTGTGGGAGGGGCGTGTGGCCCTGAGGGAGGCCCGCCCCCAGGAGTATGCCCCCGCTTTCCAGGACGCCTACCGGCGCCTTCTGGCGGGAGCAGGGGGATAGGGTGCGCTCCGCTCTCACAGCCCTGTGGGGCATCATCTGGAAAGACCTGCTCCTAGAAGTGCGGAGCAAGGAACTGGTGCTCCCGCTGTTGGTGTTCGTTTTGGCCCTGGTGGTGCTTTTCTCCTTCGCCTTTGAGGCTCGCCCCGCCTTGGTGCCTCTTGTAGCGCCGGGGGTGCTCTGGTCGGCCCTCACTTTCCTGGGCACCCTGGGATTTGTGCGCCTCTTTTCCCTGGAGCGGGAGCAGGGGGGCCTGGAGGGGCTTCTCACCTGCCCCGTTCCCCGCTCCCTCATCTATGCCGGAAAACTCCTGGCGGGGGTCCTCTTCCTGGTGGGGGTGGAGGTAGTGCTCCTCCCCATCTTCTCTGCCCTGTTCAACCTGCCCTTCCTGCTGCCGCGCCTGTGGCTGGCCACCTTCCTGGCCACCTTGGGCTTCTGCGCTGTGGGGGTGGTTTTCTCCGCTATGGCGGTGCACACCCGTGCACGGGAAGTGCTTTTGCCCGTCCTCTTCTTCCCTGTGGCTCTACCCGCAATCATTGCGGGACTGGCCACCACCAGTGCTATCCTGAAAAATGAGCCGGAGACGGCGGGCCGGTGGCTCTCTTTGACCCTGGCCTTTGATATCCTTTACTTGGTGGTGGGTGGGGCGCTCTTTGACTACATCCTGGGGGAGTAGGGGTTTGCCCGCGGGATGGCCCCCCTGGCCCAAGGACTTGGAGAGGAGAGTATGCCTTCCGCATACGACGCCACCCCATCCGGCGCGGTGCCCATATGGGAGAGACTCCTTCTGGGGGCCACAGGGAGCACACTCTTGGCCAGTTTGGCCCTGATCTTCCTCTGGGTGCCCACCGATGTGAACCTGGGGGTTGTGCAAAGGGTCTTCTATTTCCATGTCCCTTTGGCCTGGACGGCCTTCCTGGCCTTCGGCATCGTGTTCGTGGCCAGCATTGCTTACCTGTGGAAGGGAAGTGAGCGGTGGGATAGCCTGGCCTATGCCAGCGCCGAGATAGGGGTGGTGCTGGGGGCGCTGATGCTGGCCACCGGCTCTATCTGGGCACGGCCGGTTTGGGGGGTCTGGTGGACGTGGTCGCCCCGCCTCACCACTTCCCTTATCTTGTGGTTGATTTACCTGGGTTACCTGCTCTTGCGGGCGTATGCCCCCAAGGGTCCCCAGGGGGCACGCTTTGGCGCCGTCCTGGGCATCATCGGCTTTCTGGATGTGCCTATCGTTTATCTCTCGGTGCAATGGTGGCGAGACCTGCATCCCGGCCAGGTCATAGGTCCCCAGGCAGAGCCGGGGGCACTGGAGGGGCCTATGGTGGTTACCCTGCTGGTGTCGCTCCTGGCCTTCACCCTGCTGTTCGCCTCCCTGCTGGCCTTCCGCTATCGCCTGCGCCGTCTGGAAGACGGCTTGGAAAGGATGCGCTATGCCCGTGCCTAAACAGACCCTCCCTTCCGTGGTGGCCGTGTTGACTCCCTTGGGCCTTGTGGACCTTGGAGCACCACCCCAACAGGCCCCAGGGGAGCAGTTCCTGCCCTATCTGTTCGTGGCCTTTGCACTGGTGTGGCTGGTCTTCTTCGGGTATCTCTTCTACCTGGTCCGCCGGCAGGCCGACCTGCGCCGGGACCTTGAGAACCTGCGCCGTTCTCAAGCCGAGGGTGAGCCGTCCCACTCCTCCCACACCCCATCCCGCCGTGAATGAGCCCCTACGCACCCTTCCCAGTATTGACCGCCTCCTGGGGCATCCCCAGGTGCAGGGGCTTCTCGCCCAGTTTAGCCGTGAGGCGGTGGTGGACCTGGCCCGCCAGGTGGTGGAGGATGCCCGCGCAACCGCCTCCCAGGGCCAGCCCGTCCCCTCCCTGGATACCCTGGCCCAGCGTGTCGCCCGCCTGGCGGAACACCGCTGGCGTGCCGGCCCCCGGCGGGTCATCAACGCCACGGGGGTGGTCCTCCACACCAACCTGGGGCGTGCCCCCCTCTCGGCCGACGCCCTCCATGCCATGCAAGAGGTGGCCCTCGGCTACTCGGACCTGGAAATGGATGTGGAGGAGGGGGAGCGGGGAAGCCGGCAGGAGCATGTGCGCTACCTGTTGTGCGCCCTCACCGGAGCCGAGGACGCCCTGGTGGTGAACAACAACGCCAGCGCTGTGCTCCTAGGGCTGGCCGCTTTGGCCCGGGGAAAAGAGGTCATCGTCTCCCGGGGGGAGGCGGTGGAGATCGGGGGCGGTTTCCGCATCCCTGATGTGCTCCGCCAATCGGGGGCAACCCTAGTAGAAGTGGGCACTACTAACCGCACCTACCTGAGCGATTACGAAAACGCCCTCACCCCCAACACCTCCGCCATCTTGCGGGTGCACCGCTCCAACTTCCGCCTCCTGGGATTCACCCACGAGCCACCCCTGGGGGACCTGGTGGCCCTGGGCCATAGCAAAGGCGTCCCCGTTCTGCACGACCTAGGCAGTGGGTGCCTTTTGGACACCGCCGCCTTTGGCCTCGCCCACGAGCCCATGCCCCAGGAGAGCATTCGGGCCGGAGCCGACTTGGTCTTCTTCTCGGGGGACAAACTGCTGGGTGCGCCTCAAGCGGGTATCGTAGTGGGGAAGCGGAGCCTGGTGCGCATGCTGGCCCGCCACCCACTGGCCCGGGCGGTGCGCATTGATAAGGTGAGCCTGGCGGGCCTCTCCGCCACCCTCCTCCACTACCTCAAAGGGGAGGCGGTAGCCAAAATCCCCATCTGGCAGATGCTCTCCCGTCCCCTGGAGGGCCTCCACCAGACCGCCCACAAATGGCAGGAGGCCATTGGCCCCCGTGCCCAGGTGCGGAAGGGGGAGTCTACCATCGGTGGAGGGAGCCTCCCGGGGGAGACCCTCCCCACTTGGTTGGTGGCCCTTTCCGCCGAAGGCGTCCCCGGTGGGGCCAAAGAGTTGGCCCGCCGTCTGCGGAGCCACACGCCCCCTGTCATCGCCCGCATCCAGGAGGAGCAGGTGGTCCTGGACCCCCGCACAGTCCTCCCCGATGAGGAACAAGCCCTCCTGGCCGCCGTCCGCTGGGCGCTGGGGGCGTAAGCGCAGGAGGTGAAGCACATATGCCGGACTTCCTGCTTGTCCACGATGCCGGCCACGGCAAATGGGAATGGGAGGGGGTGTGGGGCCATTTGGAGCACGCCCGCCGAACCCGAGAGCCGATGCTGCACCCCCTCTTTACCGCCTGGCGGGTTGCCCTCCCCGACCTGCCCGGCCACGGCACCCACTTCTGTGCCGACCCCCCTCAGCGCCTCACCGCCGAGGCGTGCGCCCAGGCGCTGGCCGACGCTGCTGCTCAGGTGGCATTGCGCAAGCCCATACTCGTTGTCCACGGCCTCACTGCCTCCCTGGCTCTCCTGGCATCCCAGCGCCTCAAGGACGCCCCGAGCCGAGTGGTGCTCCTGGCGGGGGTGGTGCCCCCGGCAGGGCAGACGCCCCTGCAAGCCCTTCCTTCGGCGGTGCGCCTGGCTCTAAGGGGCCAGCGCCTTCTGCCTGCCCCCAGGGGCTACTTGCGCTTGCACCGGGAGTTTGTCTTGAAGATCCTGGCCAGCGATATGGACTACCCCAAGGCGGGTGCCCTGCTCCTGAAGCGCCTTACCCCCATCCCTCTGACCCCCTTCCAGCAAGCCCTGCCCGCCGACGCCCTTAAGCCCCCTTGCCCCGTAACCTATGTGGTGCTAACCCAAGACCGTCTTTACCCACCAGAGCATCAACGCCAGACCGCCCAGCGCCTGGGGGCGGAGGTGCTAGAAATAGGAGCAGGCCACGAAGCGCCCCTCTCCCGCCCGGAGGAGGTGGCCCAGGTGCTTCTGCGGTGGGCCTAACTATCCGTAGAAGGTTACCCGGCGCACGGTAACGAAGCGTTCCACCTCCCGTGGGGGGACACCGGCCGCCCGCAGAACCATGCGCACGAAGCCCAGGCTGGCCTCAAAACTGGGATGAATCACCTCGCTGGCCCCCAACTCCCGCAGGGACTCCACCACCCCCTCCTCGCCGCTGGCCCGGGCCACCACCTCCACCCCCCGACGCACGCCCCGCACCGCCCGCACCACCCGCTCCACACTCCGCCGGTCCGAGAAGGTAACCGCCACCGCCGACGCGCGTGCGACTCCCGCCTGCTCCAGCACCTCCGGGTCCCCCGCATCCCCCAGAATGCACGGGATACCCTGTGCCCGCAGGGGACGCAGACGCTCGCCGTCCAGGTCTACGACCACATAGGGATAGCCCCGGCTCTCCAGGGCTTGGGCAGTCTCCTGACCCACTTGCCCATACCCGCAAATAATGGTATGCCCCATCATCTCCTTGTGGCGGGCACGCCCCAGATAGGTTCGCCTCGGCTCCCGAAACACCCCACCCGCCCACGGCAGTCGGCGCAGAAGCCGGGTAAGCCCGTCGCCCGCCGAGACCACAGCAGGGTTCACCAGGATGGAGAGCACCGCCCCTGCCAGCACTAGGGAGTAGGCATTGCTGGACAGAAACCCCACTGCCAGCCCTGTTTGCGCCAGCAGGAAGGCCTCCTCCCCTATCTGGGCCATCAGCAGTGCGGTCAACACCACGGTGCGCCCCCGAAAGCCGAACGCCAACCCCACCCCTATGAGGATGAGGGTCTTCACTACAACGACGAGGACCAGCACCAGACCCACACCCGCCGGGTTCTTCAGCACAAAGGGGATGTCCAGGAGCATCCCCACCGATAGGAAGAAGAAGGTTACAAAGATGTCCGAGACAGGCGACACCTCCTTCAGCACCTTCCGACTCACATCGGTATCCGCCAGTAGGAGGCCCGCGACAAAAGCCCCCAGCGCCATAGACACGCCCAGCAGGAAGGTAAGGTAGGCCATGCCCAGAGCCAGGGCCACCGCTGCCAGGAGGAGGAGTTCCCTTCCCCAATGGGCAACCCGACGCAAAACCGAAGGCATGACCTGTGCGCCCAGGGCGTAGGCCACCACCACAAAGGCCACCGCCTTCCCCAGGGCCACCACCACCCCTACTCCGCTTCCTGCCCCCTCCCCTCGCCCCAGCGCCGAGACCACCACCAGCGCCAGAGGCAGGGGAAGGTCCTGCACAATGGTGAAGGGTAAAGCCAAACGCCCGTGCAGGGTATCCGTCTCACCCCGCTGGGCCAGCAACTTGGCCACCATTGTGGTGCTGGAGAGGGAGAGAATAAGTCCCAGGTAGAAGGCTTGCGCCCACGGCAGGCCCGCCACCACAGCCACAACTATCAGGGGCGCGGTCAAAGCCAGTTGCAGAAACGGCCCCAGGAGGGTGAAGTGGCTCATCCGGCGCAGGTGGGAAAGGGAGAGTTCCGTTCCCGCCTGGAACATGAGGAAGGCAACGCCCAACTGGGCCAGGAGGGTAACCTGTGCGGTGTCGCCAATCAGGCCCGTGGCATAGGGGCCGACCACGACCCCCGCCAGGATATACCCCAGCACCGGGGGCTGGCCCAACCGACGGGCCACACCCCCGAAAAGGAAGGCCGCGGCCACCGCCACCACAATCTCCACCATCGTTGGGAGGCCAGCCATCCTAACCCCCCTGTTCCGAGACGGCCCCAGGGCCGTCGGCACCATCACCGCTATGATACACTAGGGGTGAGGCCCTGGCTAGCGAGATGGTAGAGCGTTTCCGTTGCCTTTCCTGCGGGCACACCTTCCCCTGGTTCCGTGCCGACAGGGGCGAGCCGGCCTGCCCGGCGTGTAGGAGCACCCGCCTGGAAGCCAACCCCTGGCTTCTCGGCACCGCCGACGCCGACCTGACCGCCGAGGAGCACCTGGCTGTCGCCCTAGAGGTGTGAGGGGAGGCGTGTATGGCACGGCCGTAGGCCGTGTAAGGGGGGTGTGGTGGCCGACCTATTTGCATCCGCACGCCAGCGTGCCCAGGAGCGGGAGGCCCCCTTAGCATCCCGTATGCGCCCCCGCACCCTGGACGAGTTCGTGGGCCAGGAGCACCTCGTCGGACCAGGACGCCTCTTGCGTCGGGCCATAGAGCAGGACGCCGTCCCCTCTATGGTGCTGTGGGGGCCACCCGGCTCGGGCAAGACCACCCTGGCCCATCTTATCGCCCGCCTCACCAAATCCCACTTTGAGCCTATCTCGGCCGTCTCTGCCGGGGTGGCCGACCTGCGCCGAATCGTGGAGGAGGCCAAGGAGCGTCGGGGGCTTTACGGCCAGCGCACCATCCTCTTTATTGACGAAATCCACCGCTTCAATAAGGCCCAGCAGGACGCCATCCTGCCCTATGTGGAGGACGGAACCATCACCCTCATCGGGGCGACCACGGAAAACCCCTCCTTTGAGGTCATCGCCCCCCTTCTCTCTCGGTGCCGGGTCTTTACCCTCAACCCCCTCACCGATGAGCAGGTGAAGCGCATCGTCCAGCGTGCCCTGGCCGACACCGAACGGGGGTTGGGGGCGCTCAAGGCATCCCTGGAGGAGGAGGCCTGGAGCCTCCTGCTGGCCGCCGCCAGCGGGGACGCACGGGTAGCCCTCAACGCTGTGGAACTGGCGGCGACGGCTGCCACGCCCGCCCCGGATGGCCGTCGCATCATCACCCTGCCCCTCATAGAAGAGGCCCTCCAGCGCCGTGCTCTCCGGTATGACCGTGCGGGCGACCAGCACTACGACACCATCTCCGCCTTCATCAAGAGCCTGCGGGGCTCGGACCCGGACGCCGCGGTGTACTGGCTGGTGCGCATGTTGGATGCGGGAGAGGACCCCCGGTTCGTGGCCCGGCGCATGGTGATCCACGCCGCGGAGGACGTGGGGCTGGCAGACCCCACAGCTTTGCTGGTGGCCACTGCCGCCGCGCACGCGGTGGAGTACGTGGGCATGCCCGAAGCACAGATCCCCCTGGCGGAGGCAGCCATTTACATCGCCTGCGCCCCCAAGAGCAACGCGGTGGTGCGGGCCCTGGCCCGGGCCCGGGAGGACGTGAGGACCCACACTCCGGAACCCGTCCCCGCCCACCTCCGGGACAGCTCCTACCCCGGTGCGGTCCGGCTCGGTCACGGCCAGGGCTACCGCTACCCGCACGACTACCCCGGAGGGTTCGTGGAGCAGGACTACCTGCCGGAAGGCCTGCGCGGCCGTGTCTACTACGAACCCACCGAGCGGGGCCTGGAGGCCGAGATCCGCAGGCGCCTGTGCGGGTGGTGGCCGCGCCGTCATCCAGAGGGGGCTTAGCAGCCGGACGGACCTCAGAGGGCGCCCACGAGAGAGCTCCAGGCCACCGCCAGGTGAAGCCGCAGGCGCAGGTCGGGGTCGTCCAGGCTGGCGCCGAGTAGATCCTCGATGCGGGCCACCCGGTGGCGGAGGGTGTTCCAGTGGAGGTGCAAGGCACGGGCCGCGGCCCTTTGGTTGAAGCCGTTCGCCACCAAGGCCCTGGCGGTGGCCTCCAGGGCAGGGCTTGCGGCCCGCAGGCGGCCCAGGGTGCTGTGGTACAGGGCCTCCAGAGCCTCCCGGTCCTGGCAGCCGTGCAGGAGCCGCAGCACCAGGGCGTCCTCGTACCACCACACCCCCGGGCCACGGGCCACGGACAAGGTGGCGCGTGCTTCCTCCAGGCTCACGTGCAGCTGCCGGTGGTCAGACTCAGGCCTCCCCACGGCCAGGGCCACGGGGAGCTCGGGGACCTGGGCGCGCAGGAGCTCGTACAGGAGTCTCGTACGGTCCCGCAGGCGCGCGGGGGGGACGTCCGCGGGAAGCAGGAGCACCACCTGGTTCAACTCGAAGGCCAAGAACACGGGCAGCTGGAGGCTGCGGAGGGCTTGTTCTGCCGCCTGGCCGAGCCGGTAGCGGGCCTGGAAGTCCTCCGTGGAGTGCAGGGGCCGTAGGGAGGCGCGGCCTTCCGGGTCCAGGGAGACCACCACGGCCACCGCGTAGCTCCCCCTTACGTCGAACCCGAGGAGCTGGGCCCGCTCCTGCAGGGCCCGGTCGAAGCTTAGCCGGCCCTGCAGCACAGCTTCCACGAAGGTGCTGCGGACCCTGGCTTCTGCGTCCGCCACCGCCTGCTGCCGGAGGAAGTGCAATCCCATCACCAGGGCCGCGTGCTCGGCCGCCCGCACGTCCACGTCGCGGAAGGGCTCTCCTGGGCCGGCCACCAGGACAAGCTCCGCGGAAGCCGCGGTGCCCGTGCGGACCGGCCGGCGCAACAGGGCCGTGCCGTCCTCCAGCACGGTGACTCCCTCCTGCCCGGAGGGTTGAAAGGGCGAGCCCAGGAGTCGGTGGGCCAGGGTCTCGTCCCCGGCCAGCAGCCGGCCTCGGGGGTCCAGGACGAACACCTTGCGCCCCAGCAGCCCTTCCAGCCGCGACTGGATGTCCGACACCGCCTGCGCCTCCAGGGCGGCCTCCGTGAGCTCGCGGTGGATGCGTTCGGAACGTTCCAGGGACTCGAAGTGGGTCCGGATGATGGCCCGGTTGATGGTCTCCGCCAAGTCCACGAAGGACACGTCCTCCGTGGCCTCCAGCACCGCGAGCCCGGCCCGGCTGGCCTCCTCCACCACCGCGGGCGGCGTGGCCGCAAAAAACTCCCCTCCGGCCCGGAACAGGATGGCCGCCACCCCCGCCTGGTGCAGTTCGCGCACGATCCGCCCCTGCTCGTGGGGGTCCGGGGGCCAGCTGTACGCCGTGGTCAGCAAGAGCTCCCCGCCGTGGAGCCAGGGGAGGACCTCCGGCCAGGTGTGGACCCACCGGATCTGGCGGTCGAGGCCCACAGGGGCTAAAGCCCGGACCCCGTTGAGTTCCGGAAACCCGAGGACGTCTCGTACACGGAGTGCCATCTGGACCTGGGTTGTTGCGCTTCGGTGCTTATGACTTTAGCACAACAGTCCGGTCGTAGGAAGTCACATCGGGCCCTTGAACGAGCGGAAGTCGGCCGGTTACATGCAGCGTATGCGGCAC
>BEHZ01000010.1 GCA_002923335.1 bacterium HR23
TGGGCGCCCCGCCCAGCACCACACTGCCTGGGCCAGCAATGTTGCTCCCTGCGCCGAAGTTGATGCCCCGCAGGCGGATGCGGTCCTGGGCCTTCCCGCTGGTGGGGGAGGCGCTCAGGGAGGGGTCAAGGGCCAGCGCGGCAGCCGTAACAGCCTGCCGGCCCGTGCCGTCCCGCACTGTGAGAGCGCCCGCCGCTGCGCCAGTGCGGGTGGCGGTGAAGGAGAAGGTGCCGTCGGCAGCCACCGTCCCGCTCCCGCTGGCCGGGCCGCCCACCACACGGACGGTGGAGCCGGGGGAGAAGCCCCGCCCGCTCACCGTTACCGTCCCGCCCTGGGGGGCGTGGGTGGGGCTCACCTCCGCCACCGCGGCGATGGCATACGCTGGAGAGGTAGCACCCGGCTCGCCCCCAGCGGAGGAGGCGATGTCAAGGGTATAGTTGTCAGCAAGCCCGGGGTTCTTGATACCTGCCAACTGGGTGAAGCGGATGGCGATGAACTGGTTGGCAGCGAAGCCGGCCAGCGCAGGGAACTGCACCGCCACAGCCCGCCCCGTAACCGTTACCGCCGTGGGGTTCACATTGGCGGCGCCGAGAGCGGCAGCAGCATTAGCGCCGGCCCCTACGAGCACCCGGGTCGTGTCAATGCTGGAGGGGACGGTGGTGCCCGAGGGGAAGGTCACCGTAATCACCAGTCCCGCTGCGCCCGCCGCCGCATGCTGGAAGGTGATGTCATAGGCGGCGGCATCGCCGGCGGTGTTGGGCGTAACCGTTACCGCAACGGTTCCTATGGCCCGGGCGATCTGGGTGCGGAAGACCCCCACAACCAGGCCCGCCGCCAGGGCCAGGGCAACGCCCAGTATCAAGAGAAACTTCCCTGTTCTCGTCATGTCACCTCCTTGCAGTATCGGAGACCTGTAGGGTTGGGCTGGGAATCCCTAGGGTCTATGTGGTGTCGCCTCGTCGCTTCACCTCCTTCCGTATCGTGCGTGGCCTGGGGGCCACGCCATCCGCAGGGGGCCTGCCGGCCCCCTGTGTCCATGACTGTGTAACGCCCCTGGGGGGCGAAAAGTTCCCACCCCCTCGGCCCCTTTTCAAGGGTCTCATACTACGCATATCCCCCGTTATCGTCAAGGGCCAAAACAGGGCAGAAACGGCCAAATTTGGCGCCTGGGCAGGGGGCGGGACGGCGGGGGAGGCGCCCCCTTCCCCCCGGCCATGCGCTATACTACATCCTAGCCTTACTTGGGGAGACGCCAGAGGTGTTCCTCCTGGATATGCACTGCCACTCGGTCGCCTCCGACGACGCCCGTGCCACCGTGGAGCAGTATCTGCGCTGGATACAGGTCCTGCGCGGGCGGGGCTACCAGGTGGACAGCATCGTGCTGACGGAGCACCGGAGGTTTGACGGTGCGGCGGACTATACGCCCCTGGCACGGCGCTACGGGGTGGTGGTGTTGAAGGGCTCGGAGGTGGACACCCGCTGGGGCCATTTCCTGGTCTACGGGGTAACGGACGCCCTCCTGCGGGCGGTGGACTTCACCGATGTGCAGATGGACGCCCGTCGCCTGATGGAGGAGGCGAGGCGGCACGGGGCGATGGCCATCCCCGCCCACCCGGGGCGGTTCGGCATCGGGCTGGTGGAGTTCCTGGCCCGGGGGGCGGAGGTGCCCGACCTGGAGATTATAGAGGTGCTCAACGGCGGTTCCCGCCGGGGGGAGAACGAGCGGGCCGAGGCCCTCCTGCGGGAGCGCCACCTGAAGGGCATCGCCGGGAGCGACGCCCACTTCGTCTCCACCATCGCCACCTGCCTCACCGCCTTCCCCCACCCCATCCACAGCGAGGGGGAGTTGGTGGAGGCCCTGCGGGCGGGGGAGTTCCGCCCCCTGCGCCTGGAGGAGACCGCCCCCACCCCCCTCCGCAACACCACCAAGTAAAGGAGGCGTATGGCCACCCAGGTAGAGTTCAACCGCTCCCTGCTGGGCCAACCCCTCCCCGCCGGCACCTTTACCGTTAGCAAAGAGGGCATCCTGGCCTTCTGCCGGGCGGTGGGGGAGACCAACCCCCTCTACACCGACGAGGAATGGGCACGGCGCCAGGGCCACCCCACCCTCCTGGCTCCCCCCACCTACCCCAACCTCTTCATCCGCCACCTGGGGAGGCCGGAGGTGCTGTCCGTCCCCGTCCGCCAGCGGATGCACGCCGGCCAGGCGGTGGAGCCCCTGCGCCCCATCTACGCCGGGGACACCCTCTCCGCCACCACCCGCCTCAAGGATGTTTACACCAAAACGGGGCGCACGGGCACCATGGCCTTTATCGTCTGGGAGACCACCTTCACCAACCAGCGAGGGGAGGAGGTGGCACGGGTGCGGGAGTCCTTTATGGCACGCCTGTAGGGGGAAGGGATGCGCAGCTTTGCAGATGTGCACCTGGGAGACACCATCGGGCCCGTGGAGCACACCTTCACCACCGAGGGGGTGCGGGCCTTCTGCACCCTCTGGGGACAGACGGGGGAGAGCCGGTTCACCTCGGAGGAGGTGGCCCGACGGGAGGGCCTCCCCGGCCCCATCGTCCCGGGGATCATGAGCATGGCGGTCCTCTCCCGCCTGCTGACCGACTGGGCCGACGGGGGTAGCCTGCGCCTGCTGGATGTCATCTTCCGCCAGCCGGTCCCCCACCACCAGCCCCTGCGCCTGGTGGGCACCGTTACCGACCTGCGCCCCGAAGGGGGGCAGGGGGTGGTGGAGGTGGATGTGTTCCTGGAGCGGGCCGATGGGGAGAGGCTGGTAACGGGGAAGGCCCTCCTGGCGGTGCCTCTGGACGCCGGGTAACACCAGGGATGCCCAAAAGCGACTTCCGCTTCCACTTCCCCTTGCGGGTGCGCTGGGCCGACTGCGACCCCATGGGGCACGTCTTCCACGGGCGCTACCTGGAGTTCACCGAGCAGGCCCAGGAGGAATACTATCGGCACCTGGGCACCAGCATCTACCGCCTGGCCCAGAAGGGGTATTTTGACACGGTGGTGGTGAAGGTTACCGCCGAGTTCCTCGCCCCCGCCCTCCTGGACGACCTGCTGGACATCTACACCCGTGTAACCCGCCTGGGGGAGAAGAGCATCACTATGCTCTCGGAGGTCTACCGACAGGGGGAAGATACCCTTCTGTGCCGTGTGGAGGTGGTCTACGCCGGGTGGGACGGGGTGGCCCGACGGAGCAAGGCCATCCCCGACGACCTACGCCGTCTCATCACCCACTTTGAGGCGACGGGGGAGGTCCTGCCCATAGAGGGGTTCCCCAACCTGCGGGTCTAACGGGTCAACAACGCCCCTATAACAGCCCCCAGCAGAGTTACCCACTGCACCACGATGAGGCCTACCAGCCAGCGGGTTGTGTTGCTCACATCCGCCCGCAGGGCCTGTATTTCCCCCCGCAAGGTCTGTATATCTCCCCGCAAAGCCTGTATTTCGCTCCGCACCGCTGCAAAGTGAGTGCCCGTGTCAGACCGCATCCCTGTAGACCGGGCGTCCATGTCAGACCGCATCTCCCCAAACCGGGCATCCATGTCAGACCGCACCCCTGCAAAGCGGGTGTCCATGTCGGACCGCATCTCCCCAAACCGGGCGTCCATAGTAGTCCCCAGGTTTGCAAGCCTGGCATCTATATCGGAGCGCAGGCCGGCGATTTGGGTATGCACATCCCCCAACCGTTCGTTCACCTGCTCCGCTATACCTTCCAGACGGGAGACCCGCTCTTCAATAGTGGCCACGAGAGGCCTCCCCGGGTAGCATACATCCCCTAGCCTCCAGGGGCAACCCCTCCTGAGGGCATGGGCTTCCAGCGCAGGTCCGGCTGGCGGGCGGCGCGGGCCTCGTCCAGGCGTCCCACGGGGGTGAAGTGGGGGGCGGAGCGGAGCACCTCCGGCGTCTCCTCCGCTTCTCGGGCGATCTGGCGCATGGCCTCAATGAAGTAGTCCAGCGTCTCCTTCCCCTCGGTCTCCGTGGGCTCAATCATCAACGCCTCGTCCACGATAAGGGGGAAATACATGGTGGGGGGATGAATGCCGAAGTCCAGGAGCCGCTTGGCGATGTCCAGGGCCTTCACCCCCCTGGCCCTCTGCCGACGGGCGGAGAGGACGACCTCGTGCATGCACCGTCGGGGGTAGGGGAGGTGGTAGAGGTCCTGCAGACGGGCCAGGATGTAGTTGCCGGCCAGGACGGCGTCCTGGCTGACCTGGCGCAGACCGGGCGCCCCCAGGGCACGGATGTAGGCATAGGCCCGCACCAGGACGCCGAAGTTGCCGTGGAAGGCCCCCATGCGCCCGATGGACTGGGGGGGACGGGCGAGGGTGAACACCTCCTTGCCGTCTATCACCTGCCGCCGGACAACCGGGGTGGGCAGGAAGGGGAGAAGGCGCTCCCCCACGCAAACGGGGCCGGCGCCGGGGCCACCGCCCCCGTGGGGGGTGCTAAAGGTCTTGTGCAGGTTCAGGTGGCACACATCAAACCCCAGATGGCCTATCTTCACCCGCCCCAGCAGGGCGTTCATGTTGGCCCCATCCCCATACACCAGCCCCCCCGCCCGATGCACCATCTCACACACCTCTACGATGTGGCGGTCAAAGAGGCCCAGGGTGCTGGGGAGGGTGATCATAAACCCCGCCAGGTCCGGCCCACACGCCTCCCGCAGGGCCGACAGGTCGGTGTTCCCCTCCTTGTCCGAGGGGATGGAGACCACCCGGAAGCCGGCCATAGCAGCCGAGGCGGGGTTGGTGCCGTGGGCCGAATCGGGGATGAGCATGACCTTGCGATGCCCTTCCCCCCGGGAGAGATGGTAGGCACGGATCATCAGCACGCCTGCCAGTTCCCCGTGGGCGCCGGCCAGGGGGGCCAGGGAGCACCCCGCCATCCCTGTAACCTCGCAGAGGTAGGTCTGCAGACGCCACATAAGTTTCAGGGCGCCCTGCGCCGTCTCCTCCGGCTGGAGGGGGTGCAGACCGGCGAAGCCCGGGAGGGAGGCCCCCTCCTCGTTCACCTTGGGGTTGTATTTCATGGTGCAGGAGCCGAGGGGGTAGAAGTGGGTGTCCATCGAGAAGTTCATCTGGGAGAGAGTGGAGAAGTAGCGCACCACCTCCCCCTCGGACACCTCGGGCAGGGGGAGGTCGTCCCGCACCAGGTGGGCTGGGGGGGGCTCCTGGGGGGGCACATCCAGGTCGGGGATGCTGGCGCCGATGCGCCCCGGTGTGGAGCGCTCCATGAGTAGGCGCCGGGCGTGGGCCAGGAAGGTATCACGGGGGGTGGGCGTCGTCATGGGCTCCTCCTGGGCTACCCTTTGTGGCGAAGGGGGGCCTGCTGGGCCACCTCCGCCAGGGCGCGAGCGAAAGCCTCTATCTCCTGACGGGTGTTCATCTCCGTTACGCACACCAGCATGCCGTTGGGCACCAGGGCGCTGATATCCAGCCCCCCAATGATGCGCCTCTGCAGGAGCCGTCGGTTGGTCTCCGCGGGCGCGATAGGACACTGGAGGACAAACTCCTGGAAGAAGACGCCCGAGAAGGGGAGGCGATAGCCGGGGATGGCGCCGAGGAGGCGGGCGGTGTAGTGGGCCTTGTGCCAGACCAGTTCCGCCACCTTGCGCAGGCCCTGCTTGCCCATGAGGGCCAGATACATAGCCACACCCGTAGCGATAAGGGCTTCCGCAGTGCAGATGTTGCTGGTGGCCCGCTCCCGTCGGATATGCTGCTCCCGGGTCTGGAGGGTGAGCACATAGCCCGTGCGCCCCTGGGCGTCCACCGTTCTGCCCACCACCCGCCCCGGCATCTGGCGCAGGTAACGCTCCCGGCAGGCGAAGAGGCCCACATACGGCCCTCCGAAGGAGAGGGGCACCCCCAGCCCCTGGCACTCCCCCGTCACGATATCCGCCCCGTAGTGGCCGGGGGGCTTGAAGAGGGCGCAGGCCAGGGGGTCGGCGCTCACCACCAGCAGAGCGCCGTGGGCGTGGGCGAGGGGGGCCAGCGCCTCCAGGTCCTCCAGGTAGCCGAAGAAGTTGGGCCACTGCACCACCAGGCAGGCGGTCTGTCCATCCACCGAGGGGGCAGAGGCGGGGACGGTGTCCACGGTGAGGCCCTGGGGGAGAGTATAGGTCTCTACCACCTCCCGATAGCGGGGGTTGAGGGTGTCCAGGAGGGCGATGCGGGTGCGCCCGGTAACACGGCAGGCCATGAGCACCGCCTCGGCCAGGGCGGTGGCCCCGTCGTAGACGCCGGCGTTGGCCACCTCCATCCCGGTGAGCAGGCAGACCATGCTCTGGAACTCATAGGTGGCCTGGAGGGTGCCCTGGGAGACCTCCGGCTGGTAGGGGGTGTAGGAGGTGAGGAACTCCCCCCTGCCGGCCAAAGCCTTGACCGCCGAGGGGATGAAACGGCGATACGCCCCTGCCCCCAAAAAGCAGGCATAGGGGCCGGGGACGATGTTTTCGCTGGCCAAAGCCTCCAGTTCCCGACGCAGGTCCATCTCCGCCAGAGGAGGGGGGAGGTTCAGAGGCGGGTTGCGGTAGGCCGGGGGGATATCCGAGAACAACTCCTCAGGGTCAGAGACGCTAATGGCCTGGAGCATCTCCTGGCGCTGCTGGGGAGTCAGGGGGAGATAGGGATGGGCGAAGGTGGTCATAGGTCATCTCCTCTCCCTGCTCTGCTAGCCTTTCCCCGCTATATACGCCTCATACTCCTGGGCGGTGAGGAGGGCGTCCATCTCCTGCAGGTTGCTGGGGCGCAGTTTGACGAGCCACCCCCGTCCGTAGGGGTCGGCGTTCACCACCTCCGGATGCTCCACCGCCTCCCGGTTCACCTCCACCACCTCCCCACTCAGCGGGGAGAAGAGGTCCGACACCGCCTTCACCGATTCCACCTCCCCCATCTTCCCCATATGGGTCAGGCGGGTGCCGGGCGGGGGCAGGTTCAGGAAGACCACATCCCCCAACTGGTCCTGGGCGAAGAAGGTGATGCCCACCAGGGCGGTCCCGTCCTCCAGCAGGCGCACCCACTCGTGTTCACGGGTGTAGCGCAGGTCGGGGGGGTAGTAAGGCTTGCGCTCCATACCGGCCATCCTTTGGCTCCTCCTCAGCGGGTCTCGGGGCGTCGCCGAGTATAGAAGGGCAGGGGCACCACCTCCCCCGGCACCGCCCGCCCCCGTATCTCCACCTCTATGGGCGTCCCCGGCGCGGCGCAAGAGGGGTGAACATACCCCATGCCAATGTCTTTCCCCAGGGTAGGGGAGAAGCCCCCGCTGGTAACCGTTCCCACCACCGTCCCGTTATGCAGTATAGGGTAACCGTGGCGGGGGATGCCCCGCTCCCGCAGAACGAACCCCACCAGGCGACGCCCTAGCCCCGCCTCCTTTTGGGCCAGGAGGGCCTCCCGCCCCAGGAAGCCCTCCCGCTGCAGGTCCACAAAGCGCTCCAGGCCCGCCTCCAGGGGCGTGGTGGAGGGGTCTATATCGGTGCCGTGGAGCATCAGCCCTGCCTCCAGGCGCAGGATGTCCCTGGCCCCCAATCCGCACGGCTGGCCACCCAACCCCCGCAAGGCCCGCCAGAGAAACGGCCCGGCCTCGGCAGGCAGAACCCACTCCACCCCATCCTCGCCCGTGTAGCCGGTGCGCCCCACCAGGGCAGGGACAGAATGCCCCCCCAGGGGAAGGGCACCCTCCCAGGCCCCGAAGGGGCGTAGCCCCTCCACCGGCGCCAGGGAGACCGCCTTCCCGAAGGCCTCCGGCCCCTGGAAGGCGACCATGGCGGTGGCAAGGGTCTCATCCCGAATGGCGAGGGGGGGAAAGCCCTCGGCCCACCTCTGGAGCCAGGCCAGGACGGTGAGGCGGTTGGCAGCGTTGCACACCAGCAGGTAGCGCTCCTCTCCCAATCGGTAGAGGATGGTGTCGTCTATAATACCCCCCTGGGGGTTCAGCAGGAAGCCGTAACGGGCGCGCCCGGGGCGCAGGGCCTGGGCGTCGTGGGTCAGCAGACGGGCCAGAAGGGGGCCTGCCCCCACCCCCTCTACGCGGATGCGCCCCATATGGGAGACGTCAAAAACGCCCGAGGCGGTGCGCACCGCCCGCACCTCCGCCAGGATGCCCACATACTGCAGAGGCATCTCCCACCCGGCGAAGGGGACCATCTTGGCCCCCAAGGCCAGGTGCTCGCTATACAGACAGGTGCGCAAAAGAGGGGGCGGGGCGTTGCTCACGGGTTGCGCTCCGCAGGTTTTAGAAGTAGGGTAACCCTGGGAGAGGGGGGTGTCAAGGCGAAAGGCTCCAGGGCCTGGCCCCTATGCCTATCCCCACCCGATGGTAGGCCCACTGCACGGCGATGCGCACCGCCTTGGGCCACAGGGCCAGGGGCACCAGGCGGAAGGCCGTCCACAAAGGACCGGGGCGAAGCAGATGGGTGAAGGCGCGCCCTGGGAAGTCTATATCCCCATACGCCCGCAGGTAGTGTGCCAGGCGGGGGTCGCCCAGCATTCGCAAAGCCACTCCCAGTTCCGAGGGGCTCAGGGACAGGAAGAAACGGCGCAGAACCGCCCCCAGGCGCACCTCCCGCCCCAGGGGCCCGTGCCACCACCGCTCATAGGACGCCAGCGCACGGGCGGAGCAGCCCCCCCGCTCCAGGGCACGCCCGGCCACCTGGGCGCACCAGCGGGCCGACTCCACACCGGTATAAATCCCCCCACCTGAGGTGGGCTTCACCTGCCCCCCGGCGTCTCCCACCAGCATAATGCCGTCGCCCACCAGAGGGCGAGGGCGCAGGGAAGCCAGGGGTATCACGCCTCCCTGCAAACGGAGCACCCGTGCGCCCCTCAGCGGGGGAAAGGTCTCCAACAAGCGCTGCAGAAGGAGGCGAGGGCTAACCCCCCGTTGGGCGGTGCCCACGCCGATGCGGGCCGTCCCATCCCCCAGGGGGATGGCCCAGCCGAACCAGCCGGGATAGGCCACCGGGTCCAGGGCGCAATAGACAACCGAGGGGTCCAACCCCTGCACTGCCACCTCGCCCCCCAAGGCGTAGACCGCTTCCCCCGAGGGGGGCGCAGGCAGGTAGCGGGCCATCACCGAGCGGGAGCCGTCCGCCCCCACCACCAGGCGACAGGCCACCACCTCCTCCCCCCCGTTCCGGCGCAGACGCAGGGCAAGGGTGCCGTCGCCGTTGCGCTCCACCCCCAGGGCACGAGCGCCCGGCAAAAGGTAGGCGCCCGCCTCCTCGGCCTGCTCCGCCAGGAAGCGGTCCAACCCCACACGGTCTAGCACCAGGGCCTTGGGCTGGGGAGCCGAGAGGGAAAGCACCACCCCCTCCGGCCCATAGGCCACCACTCCCTGCACCCGGTTCCATACCAGGTCGGGGGGTGCACCTGTGGCGGAGAGGGTGCGGGGCGTTACCAGCCCCGAGCAGTGGCAGGGCTGACCCACCTGGGGGTGCTCCTCCAGCAGGAGCACCCGAAAGGAACGCTGGGCCAGCAGGCGGGCAACGGTGGAGCCAGCCGGCCCAGCACCCACGACAACCACATCGTAGCGGGCAGACACCGCTCCCAATTATACAGCCGGCAAGCGAGGCGACGCACGGGAGGGGGCGATGTCCGAGACCCCGTATCGGCGCTCCATCTCATAGATCTGGGGGAGGCCCAGCAGGTCCGTGATGCTGTCCCGCCCCTCCATACGAGAGGGGGAAACGGTCCCCTTCCTCTTCAACTCGGTGAAGGCGTCCTTCAGGGCCTTGTAGATCACCCCAATGGTGCCCCCGGCGATCATGATCTTGAAGCCCAAGGCCTCTATCTCTTTGGCGGGGCGGAGCATGCCGTTATAGAGTTTGGGGATGTCCCGCAGTTCCCGGGCGTAGACCTCCAGGTCCTCCTGGGTGCGAATGCCGTCCACGAAGACCAGGTCCGCCCCCGCCTCATAATAGGCTCGGCACCGTCGGAGGGTATCCTCCCAGCCGTTCACCGCCAGGGCGTCGGTGCGGGCGATGATGACGAAGTCCTTGTCCCGGCGGGCGTCCAGGGCCGCCCGGATCTTCTGCACGTGCTCCTCCAGGGGGACCACCTGCTTCCCCTCAAAGAACCCGCACTTTTTGGGGAAGACCTGGTCCTCTATATGGATGCCCGCCACCCCCGCCGCCTCATACTCCCGCACGGTGCGCCACACATTGATGGGGTTACCGTAACCCGTGTCGGCGTCGCACAGCACGGGGAGGCGGACGGCGGAGGCGATATACCGGGCGTTCTGCACCATCTCCGTCTGGGTAACCAGCCCCACATCGGGATACCCCCGGGCGGCTGCGGTGCCGAACCCCGTCATATACAGCAGGGGGAAGCCCACCGCCTCCGCTATCTTGGCCTGGTAGGCATCAAACACGAAGGGAGCCAGGATCAGCCCCGGCCGTTTCAGCAGTCGGCGGAAGCGTGTGGTGGGACGCACAGCGCACCTCCTTTACGATGCCCTTCGGCCCTGGGCCAGGCGGGCCTTCAGGTAGTTGTCCAGCCCCCCGGCCATCAGGATTTGGTAAGGGGGGCTGTCTTTGGGCAGGGCCTCGGCCTGCAGTTCCACCCCCCGGGTAAGGTTGCGGACCCGCCCGCTCTCCACATCCACCTCGGCCACATCCCCCTCCTCAAAGGCCTGGGAGACGCCGGGACAGAGGAGGACGGGGAAGCCGATATGGATGCTATTGCGGAAGAAGAGACGGGAGACGGAGTCGGCCACCACGCAGGCGATGCCCAGGGCCTTGAGCATGCGGGCGGCGGGGCGGCTGGAGCCACACCCGAAGTTGCGCCCGGCGATGATGATGTCCCCCGGGGTGACCTGCTGGGCCCAGCCGGGGCGATTGGCCTCCATACAGAACTGGGCCGCCTCTTTATCGGAGATGCCGGGGCGGGCCAGCACCTTGCTCCCCGGCATCATCAGGTCGGTGCTGATGTTGTCCCCAAACTTCCACACCTTGCCCTGGAAGCGCATACCCTCCTCCTTTACAGGAACTCCCGGGGGTCGGTGATGTAGCCCGTTACCGCCGACGCCGCCACGGTGGCGGGGTTGGCCAGGTAAACGAAGGCCTTGGGACTGCCCATCCGCCCCTGGAAGTTGCGGTTGCTGGAGGAGATGCACACCTCCCCGTCCCCCAGCACCCCCATATGCAGGCCGGGGCAAGGGCCACAGGTGCTACTGGTGATGAGCGCCCCCGCCTCGGCCAGCACCTGCCAGATGCCCTCCTCCATGCACTGCTTCCAGATGGCCTGGGAGGCGGGGGTGCAAATAAGGCGCACATCGGGGTGCACCTGCCGCCCCTTCAGGATGCGGGCCGCCATGCGGAAGTCCTCCATCCGCCCGTTGGTGCAGGAGCCGATGAAGGCCTGGTCTATCTTGATACGCTCCCGGGCCACCTGGACCACGGGGACGCTGTTGCCCGGGTCGTGGGGGAGGGCCACATAGGGGGGCAGATGGGTGAGGTCCACAGTGTAGGTGGCGGAATAGTGGGCGTCCGGGTCGGGGGAAACGGGGCGCGGCTCCCGGCGCATCTTCCCTTTCAGGTAGTCCAGCGTCTGCTCGTCGCAGGGGAAGATGGCGAACTTGGCGCCGATCTCTATCCCCATGTTGGCCATGGAGAAGCGCCCCGCCATAGAGATGCTGGCCACCCCCGGCCCCACGAACTCCACCGACTTGTAGAGGGCCACATCGGTGCCGTAGGTGCCGGCGATGTGCAGGATCACATCCTTCCCCACCACAAACTGGTCGGGACCCGGCAAACGCCCCGTGAGGATGAAACGGACGCTCTCCGGCACCCGAAGCCACACCTCCCCCGTCGCCAGCACCAGGGGGAGTTCCTCGTTGATGGGGCAGGAGGCGACATTGAAGCACCCATACGAGGTGGAGTGGGAGTCAATGGAGGCGATGAAGTCCCCGGGGGAGACATACCCGTGGTGGGGGAAGAGTTCGTGGAGGATGCCGTGGCGCCCCCACTCAAAGAAGTGGGTAATGCCGAACTCCTTCACGAACTTGCGCATCTCCACGGCGCCGTTGGCGGCGTCCACCGAAGGCGGGGGTGCCAGGTGGTCCTCGGTAACATACACCCGCTCGGGGTCCCACACCCGCTCAATACCCAGGGCACGCAGGCGTGCCCGCAGGTTCCTGGCCCCAATGACCGCGGTGCCGTCCACCCTGGCCCAGATGTATTCCCCCGGCTTCACCTGGGGGCGTCCCGACGCCCGTGCCAAAATCTTCTCCCCCATTGTTGCGCCCATTTCTACACACCCCCCGTAGGGCCTGCTCGGCAGGCCCAGCCCGATTGTGCGCTCAAGGGCCATACCTGTCAAGAGTTGGGGGAGGAGGCCCCGCGGCGCACCGCAACGCCCCCCGCTATACAGCAGGGGCCTCCCCAGGGAGGCACAGGGGACATAACCCTTTCCCCCTTGGGGAGGCCCCTTTTGTGGGACAGGCCCAATACGGCGCGCCCCCTACGGATACCCCCGCAGAGGGCGCCTCGGGGTTAGTGGGCCTGGGGGTCCGAAGCGAAGCCCACCCGCTTGTGGGTGCCGTCGCAGAAGGGCTTGTTGGCGGACTGCCCGCATCGGCACAGGGCGATGGGGTTCCCCTTCAGGGTGAACTCCTTACCGGTGCTGTCCACCACCTTCACCGGCCCGCTCACCAGATAGGGGCCGTCCTTCCGGGTCTGGATAACTACCGTCTCCATACAACCCTCCCTCTTGGGCTACCTATAATATAGCGCGGGAAAAAGTATCGTGTCAATCCCTTGTGGACTACTCCATCTTCTGCTATCCTGGGCGCAGGAGGAGGCGATGCTGGAGCGGAAACTGGTGGCCGACGCCATGGCGGGGGGAGCCTTCTGCCCGGTGCGGGCGACCCTGGCCCTTATCGGGCAGAAGTGGGTGCCCCACATCTTCCACGAGTTGTCCCGGGGCAAGCGCCGGTTCAACGAACTGGCCCAGGCGGTCGGGGGAGTGAACCCCCGCACCCTCAAGGCCCGCCTGACCGCCCTGGAGCAGGCCGGGGTGGTGCGCCGACGGGTGGTGGAGACCATGCCCCCCTGGGTGGAATACGAACTGACCCCCGCCGGCCAGGAGTTGGCCCAGGCCTTCTCCGCCCTGGAGGCCTGGGGGCGGAAGCACCTCACCACCGAGCGCCTCGCCCGCCTCGTCCGCCCCTCCTAGCCCCCTCTACCACGGCGGGAGGTGAACGGTGGTGGAGCACTTCTTCCGCCCCGAGTCGTGGCAAGACCTCATCGCCAAACTGGAGCGCCTTTACACCCTCTCCTCCCCCCTCCACGAGTTCTGCAACGCCCTGAAGGCGAGGCACGACCGTCCGCTGAAGGAGGTCCTGGCCGAGTGGCCGGGATTCCTGCCCGCCGTGTTGGGTGGTGTCCAGGATGACGGCAGTTATGGCCAGCAGAGCCTGGCGCAGGCCTTCTCGGCCCTCTTCGGAGCCTCGGTGGACACGAAGACCTATTGCGCCCTGAAGGCCAGGGGCCTGGACGCGGAAGCCGTGGTGAAAGTGCAGGTGACGAGAACAGGATTCCATGGCCTCTTGGAGAGCATCCGCACCCTCTCCCAGACCGCCCTGAAGGCGTGGGAGCCGGCCCGCTCCCTCCCCGACACGCCTGCCCCCGAGGCTCGCGTTCAGACTTACGCCGGCAACCCCCCCCAGGCCCTCCAGGATGCCCGGGAGACCCTGAAGACCCTCGCCGAGGTCTCCGCAGGGGTAGACGAGAGGACGACCTTCCTTTTCATGGTTCGGCGCATCACCGAGGGATACCTGGCGGGGGCCTTCCCACAAGCCGGCACCGAGGAGGGGCGGAGGTTTCTGCAGGAGCGTCTGGGCTTCGCCCGCCTGTGGGAGCCGCAGCCCAACCCCAACGGCCTTTATACCCTCTGGGGCTTCCCGGACTATAGGGGGCGGAGTCTTGCTTATAGGAATCCGTCAGATTTGGATTTCTCGGATTTTGATGAGATATGTGCAGGCCCCACATCCTTTGGAGACGCCGTCCTTACCCTCAACTGGCTGGCATGGTTTTTCTTCCGTTGGGACGGCATCGCGCGCAACTTATTCAGTGACGCCAAAGACCCTTATAGTCTCTTTCTGGAAAACGCGCAACGGCTCCGCTCCTCTATCTTTCAGCCTTCGCCGCCTTGGGCCAATTGGCAGAGCGTTCAACGGATCATTATGGAATGCCAAGGTGACTATGTGTTTGTGGAGGCTCGGGGATACAGCGGACGCGTCAACGGACGCTTGCAGACTTATGTTTTCTTGCTTTGGGTCATTCCGGAAGTTTGCTATGGATGGTATGAACTGAACATAGGTCGCACGAACCCAAATGTATGGGTTTTTGAGCGTCTATCTTTATAAGGAATGTCCGGGAAGCCCTCGGAGGTGGGACATGGAAAAGGAGAAGGCGCTTCAGGAGGTGCGTCTCCAGGAGCAGGAAGAGGGCCGGGAGGCGCAGGACCGGCCCCTCGGCCCCCAGGCCCCCTCGCCCGGCCCCCCAGGGGGCGTGGCGCCATCGCCCGTGCGTGGGTCGCCCCTCTCCGTCCCCACTCCTACCGGCCTGCCCCCCCTGGGCGAACGGGCCTTTGCCTCTACGCCTCCCCACTTCTCCCCTGCGGAGCGGATAGCCCGCCTCCCCTTCCCCGGCCCGTCGGCCAGGGAAGTGGCCCTCACGCCTTTTGGCTTCTCCACCGCCCTGCCCCAAGTTCGCCCGGTGGCCCCCGCCCGCTCCTCCCTCTCCCTGCCGACGATGGCAAAGCCCTCCCTGGCCCCTCGGGAGTATTCCGCCTCCATCCCCGCAGGGGGGGTCGGGCCAAAGGGGGCTCCCCGCCTTGACCCCCCTCCTGTCTCCGCACCCTCCCTGCAGGCCAGGGGGCAGTGGAACGCCACCCTTCCATGGGTGTCCGCCGCTGGAACCGCCGGCACCGCCCAGACGGCAGGGGAGCAGCGGACGCAGGTGCAGACGCAAACCCAACCGGAAGGTGAGGAAGGGGGCGGAGGTGCAGGGGCGGTCTCCCTTCTGGAACTCTTGTGGGAGGTGGTGGGGGACTGGGACGCCCTGCAAGGGCTGGCGGAGGGAGACGCCTCCTATCTCCTGTTGATAGACCGGGCAACCCAGGAGGACGGCGTCCGCCTCCTGCTTTACCTGCTTCAGGAACTGTATCGGTGCCGGAAGGAGGGCCGCCCTCCGATACAGTGGCCGGCGGGAATTCCCTCCGACCTGTTGCGCCTGGCAGGCGGCAGGATCACCTACCTCCCCAACCCGCCCGGTGAAGACACCCTTCTGCCCAAACTACAGGAGATGCTGGGGGCCGGGTCGGTTGCCATCATCCCCGAAGAGAGCGAGCCTGCGAACCTGGCCGACTTGCAAGGGGTGATGGTCGTCCGCTTCCGCTCACGGCCCAACCGACCACCCTTGGGCGTTCTGGATCGGGTTTTCGGAGGCGCTGCTCCCCGGCCACCTGTTTCTCCCCCTAAGGAACTGGAGGAGGTTCTGGGCGCCGTTCCTCCCAGTCTTGACAGAGCCGCCGCGGAACGGTGGCGGGAGTATCACGCGCGCCTGGCGGGTGTGGTTCGCAAGGTCCCCACCTCGTGGCGCAGGGCGAGCCCCGCAGGAAAAAGCCCCGAAGGGAAGGAGAGCAACGAGCATTACTGGGTCAAACTCTATGTCGCGTGGCTTTACCGGGGTATGGCGGAGAAGGTGCGGGTGGAGGAGCCTTGGCAGAATGCAAACATCGTGCCCGATGTGGCCGTTGACGGGGGTCCGGTTTACGAGATAGAGACCCTCTACGGCACGGGCGACCCGCTCACCAAACTGAATGACACTGTGGACAAATATGACAAATATGGGGGGCGTGAGGTTGAGGTGCGGATTGTCATACCGAACCCCCAGGCCCTCCTCTTCCTGCCAGACCTGCTGGCCTTCCAGCGGGAGCGCCGAAGCCGTGGCCGGCAGGTCTCCCTCTGGACCTTGCGCCTGGCGGACGAAAACGCCCGGGAAGACGGGGGTCTTGAGCCACTAGAGGCGGTCGCCCGCCACCTGGACCGGTTCCGAGGGGGTAGTGCGCCCTCCGTGGGTGGGCCTGTCTGACAGCCTGTGCGGGAGACCCGTTTGTGCCATAAGCCCTGCACGGGTTGACGCCTTCCCTTCCTCTCGGTATCATGGCGCCAGACAACGCCCTGGGTGGTGTTATTCCTCGCTCCGGGAGGTTGCCCTATGGCCCAGTTGGGACGCCGTTACGAGTGCCCGGTGTGCAACACCATCGTCCTCTGCACCAAGGCAGGCGACGGCACCCTCTCCTGCTGTGGGCAGGAGATGCCCGTGCAGCAACCCCGCAAACTGCCCTCCTCCGACTAGCCTACCCCCGGGGGAGGCCCAGCCCCCGCAGGGCGATGATATTGCGCATCACCTCCGAGGTGCCCCCGGCGATGGTGCGGGGAATGGCGTAAATCCACGCCCGCTCCACCCGCCCCTGCAGGGGCGCCCACGGCGACCCCGGCTCTAACTGCCCATACAGCCCCAGCACCTCGGCCATAGTGCGGGCCATGCGCTGGCTCACCTCGGTGCCGAATAACTTGGAGACCGACGCCTCCAGGTTGGGCACCACCCCCTGGTCCTGCATCCACGCCACCTTATAGGCCAGCCACCGCCCCACCTGATACTCAATCTCCATCTCCGCCAACCGTGCCCGCACCCGAGGGTCCTCCCCCAAACGCCTCCCCCCAACCGGCACCTCGCGCACAAACCGCACGAACTCCCGAAAGAGGGGATAACAGTAAGATACCCGCTCAATCCCCGACCGCTCAAAGTCCAGGTTCCCCGCCACCACATGCCAGCCCCGGTCCTTCTCCCCCACCATCATCCCCTTGGGCACCCGCACCTGGTCAAAGGTAACCAGGCAGAAGCCGGGGATGTTGGCCATGTTCGTTATGGGCTGAATGGTAATGCCGGGGAGTTTCAGGTCCACAAGGAACACCGAAATGCCCCGGTGCTTGGGGGCGTCGGGGTTGGTGCGTGCCGCCAGCCAGATGTAGTCCGCCCCCCGGTGGGAACTGTTCCATATCTTCGCCCCGTTGATCACATAATCATCTCCATCCTGCACCGCCCGAGTCTTCAACGACGCCAGGTCCGAACCCGTGTCCGGCTCCGAGTAGCCGATGGAAAAACCACACTCCCCTTTCATAATCCTCGGCAGGAAGAAGCGCTTCTGCTCTTCGGTCCCGAACAGGATGATAGAGGGGCCCATCTGGCGCTCCGCTACCAAGTGGTAGCCGATGGGAGCCCCCGCCAGAAGCATCTCCTCCCAATATATGGCCTGCTGGACATAGCCCAGCCCCTGCCCGCCATACTCTTTGGGCCACGCCAGGCCGATCCACCCCTTCTCCCCCAGACGGCGGGAGAACGCCTTGTTGACACCCCCTTCCCCCTCCTCGGCCAGCCCCTTCTGGAAGCGAGGCAGTTCCTCCCGCAGAAAGGCCCGCACCTCCTGGCGGAAGCCCTCCTGTTGGGGGGTAAAGCGAAAGTCCATCCCGCACCTCCTGAGAGGTCCCCGTGTCGCCCCTATCCTAGCAGAAGGGGTGGGGGCATGCACCTCCCCTATGCTACACTGGAGGCGGGAGAGACGGCGTGAGCGGAAGGAGGCGCCATGTGGTGGATGATGGGCAACAACTTCCCCGGCTGGTGGATGGGGGTGGGCCTGCTGTGGAGCCTTATCTTCTGGGGGGCCATTATCTTCCTTATCGTGTGGGGCATCCGCACCCTGGCCGGCCGGCGGGAGGAGCGCCCCCCAGACCCCCTGACCCTCCTGAAGATGCGCTACGCCCGTGGAGAGATCACCCGGGAGCAGTATGAGCAGATGCGCCAGGACCTGCTGAAGTAGCCTCCTACCGTCGTGCCAGGCGTGGGGCCAGCCGGCTCTGCGCCAGCACCAGGGCAAAGAGCACCACCGGCCCCAGAGTGGTGAACCATCCCCGCCCCAGCAGGAGGCTCAGGAGCAGGAAAAGCCCTATCCCCAGGCCGGCGGCGTGGCCGGTGCTCCGCAAGAGGGGCAGGGCGACGCCCACCGCCGAGAGGAGGGCCAGCACGCCCGGCAGAGGGCTTATGCCTATCCCTGCCCCGATGGCGGTGGCCAGCCCCGTTCCGCCCCGGAAGCCCAGGAAGCAGGAATACCCGTGCCCCAGGATGGCCATCGCCCCCAACGCGATGAGCCACCCCTCCCCCAGGCCCCATGCCCGCCCCAGCCCGACAGCCCCCAGCCCCTTCCCCATATCCAAAAGGAACACCAGCACCCCCAGGGGCTTGCTCACCATGCGGAACACATTGGCTGCGCCGGGGTTGCCCGTGCCCACGGCGAAAATGTTCACCCCCCTGGCCCTGGCCACCAGATAGGCAAAGGGCACCGACCCCAAGAGATAAGCGGTTACCAGCGCCAGCGCCGCCCCCATCGCCTTTAGTATACTGGCCTCAGACGCCCCCTTGTCCGAGGTCTCTATGTCCACCCCAGAGCATACCCCTACCCTCCTGGTGGTGGAGGACGAAGCGACCCTCCGGGAGACCCTGCGCTACACCCTGACCCGCCAGGGCTACCGTGTCCTCACCGCCTCCGACGGCCCCACCGCCCTGGAGACCGCCCACACCCACAAGCCCGACCTGGTCATCCTGGACCTCATCCTCCCCGGCATGGACGGCTTTGAGGTGTGCCGACTTCTTCGGCGGCAGTCCAGCGTCCCGATCCTCATCCTTACCGCGCGGGATGAGGAGGTGGACCGGGTGCTGGGACTGGAACTGGGGGCAGACGACTATGTAACCAAGCCCTTCAGCATGCGGGAACTGGTGGCACGGGTAAAGGCCCTCTTGCGTCGCGCCAGCATGGCCCAGCAGGAGCGCCCCCGCATCCTGCAGAGCGCCGACCTCCTCCTGGACCCGGAGGGCAGGAAGGCCACCCTGGGGGGCCAGCCCCTCCCCCTCAAGCCCAAGGAGTTTGACCTGCTGGCGTATCTCATGGCCCACAAGGGGAAGGCCTTTTCTCGGGAGCATCTCCTCACCGCAGTGTGGGGCTACAACTATACGGGAGAGAGCCGAACGGTGGATGTGCACATCCGCTGGCTTCGGGAGAAGATAGAGAAGGACCCCGCCAACCCGGTGCGTATCATTACTGTGCGGGGCGTAGGCTACCGCTTTGAGGGGTAGCCGGCATGGAGGTGGTGGCCACCGTTGACCTGGGGGGCACCCATATCCGCATCGCCCTGGTGGACCGGCAGGGGAACATCCTGGCCCGCCGGGTGCTCCCCACCCTCCCGCTCCAGGGCCCCCATCTCGCGGTTCAGCGCACCGCCGAGGCCATCCTGCAGGCCAGCCGGGAGGCGGGCAGCCGCCCTCGGGCGGTGGGCATCTCCTCGGCCGGCCCTATCCACTACCCCGAAGGCACCCTGACCCACCCCCCCAACTTACCGGGGTGGGACGGCTTCGCCCTCGCCCCGGCCTTCGCCTCTGCCCTTGCCCTGCCCGCCTGGGCCGACAACGACGCCAACCTGGCGGCGCTGGGCGAAGGGTCCTACGGCATCGCCCAGGGGTGGGCGTCCTTTGCCTTTATTATCTGGGGGACGGGGATAGGCGGGGGCCTGGTCCTGCAGGGGAAACTGGTGCGGGGCGCCCACGGCTGGGCCGGGGAGGTGGGGCACATGGCCGTGGACGCCTTTGGCCCCCCCTGCGGGTGTGGAGGGCAGGGGTGCGTGGAGGCCCTGGCCGCCGGCCCGGCCATTACCCGCTCCGCCCGCTCCCGCTTCTCCCCCTTCGCCTTCCCCGCTCTGGCCCGTCTGGTGGAAGGCGACCCCTCCCGCATCACTCCCCAGGCCCTGGAGGAGGCCGACCTGCTGGGCGAGGGCCCCTCCGGCGCCTTCTTCGCCGAGGCGGGCCGGTGGCTGGGGCTGGCCCTGGCCTCCCTGGCCAACGCCCTGGATCTCCAGGGCATCGTTATTGGGGGCGGGGTGTCCCGGGCCTTGCATCGGGCCTTGCCCTCCCTGCGCCAGGCCATGCACAGGCACCTCATCAGCGGGCTGAAGGGGCGCGTGCCCCTCCTCCCCTCCGTCCTGGGGGACGATGCGGGGCTTCTGGGGGCGGGGTGTCTGGCGTGGGAGCACCTGACGGGGGCGGTATAATAGCCCCAGCGCCCCACGACCGGAGCAAGGAGGGGGCCATGCCTTCCATGAGCGGCGCCGATGCCCTGGTGCATACCCTTCAGCGCCATCGGGTAGAGGTGGTCTTCGCCCTGCCCGGTGTGCAAATCATGACCGCCTTTGACGCCCTGGCCCGTCTAGGGGGCCTTCGCCTTATCACCACCCGCCACGAGCAGGCGACAACCTATATGGCCGATGGCTACGCCCGCACCAGCGGGAAGGTGGGGGTGGCCATGGTGGTGCCGGGGCCGGGGGTGCTCAACGCCTCGGCCGGCCTGGGCACCGCCTACGCCTGCTCCTCCCCCGTGGTGCTCATAGCGGGGCAGATCGAGTCCTGGGGCCTGGGGAAGGAGAAGGGCCTTCTGCACGAGATACGGGAGCAGATGGACATCCTGCGCCCCCTGACCAAGTGGTGCGCCCGTGCCCTCACGCCTCAGGAGGTGCCGGGGCTGGTGGCCGAGGCCCTGCGCCAGGCCAGAAGCGGTCGCCCACGCCCCACCGCCGTAGAGATACCCCCCGATGTCCTCTCCGCCACTGTCTCCCTGGACCTCCCCGAGCCCTCGCCCCCCTCTATCCCCACTCCAGAACCCCAGGCGGTGCGGAAGGCGGCGGCTCTGCTGAAGGGGGCACGGCAGGTGGCCATCTGGGCGGGGGGCGGAGCGGTGCGCTCCCCCTGCGCGCAGGAACTGCTGGAGGTCGCCCGTCTCCTCCAGGCACCCATTCTCCTCACCCCCGAAGGGAAGGGGGCGGTCCCGGAGGATCACCCCCTGTGCGCCGGAGCCAACTACTACGGTTTTGGCCCCGCCCAGTGGGTAGTGCCCCAGTGCGATGTCCTCCTGGCGGTGGGGACCCGCTTCCTGCTCCCCACCTTTCGGCGGTGGGCACCCAAGCCCCCCCAACGCCTGGTGCAGATAGACGCTGACCCCCAAGAGATAGGGCGCAACTACCCCGCCCAGGTGGGCATCGTGGCCGATGCCCGCCTGGGCCTGCAGGCCCTTCTGGCCGAGTTGGGCGACCCCCGCCCCGGCCGCCAGGGGGAGGCCATAGCCCAGCAGGCCCGTCAGCGTGCCATGTATGAGGTGCGGGAGGTGGCCCCCCTCCAGGTGCGCATCGTAGAGGCCATCCGCCACAACCTGGGCGACGACGCAATGCTGGTGGCGGGGGTTACGAATGTGGC
>BEHZ01000011.1 GCA_002923335.1 bacterium HR23
CCAGCGAAGGGGAGGGGGACGGGGAAGGGTAAGCAGAGCGCCCCCAATGGACACGGGGCGTTCTCCCCTGTAGCCCGCAAGGGTAAGGGGGGAGAGGAGTTCGGGGGCAACCCCGGGCAACTCTGCCGACCCCAGGCCTCCAAGAAAAACCCTCCCTGGAGGGAGGTGGGTGCCCGTACCGCAAACCGCCACTGGTGGGCTGGGGTGAAAGCCCCAAGGCGTTCGAGCGAACCCCCGCTAAGGAACTAGGCAAACGGGCCCCGTAACTTCGGGAGAAGGGGCGCCCTCTGGGGTGAAGGAGCACGCCTCCGGAGCCCTGGGGGGCCGCAGCACAGCACCTCTGGGGACTGTTTAACAAAAACACAGCTCGCTGCGAAGGGGAAACCCGACGTATAGCGGGCGACGCCTGCCCAGTGCCGGAAGGTTAAGGGGAGGGGTGCAAGCCCCAAACTGAAGCCCCGGTGAACGGCGGCCGTAACTCTAACGGTCCTAAGGTAGCGAAGTCCCTTGTCGGGTAAGTTCCGACCCGCATGAAAGGCGGAACCACTGGAGGACTGTCTCAGCGGGGGGCTCGGTGAAACTGCAGGGCCTGTGAAGATGCGGGCGACTCGCGGCGGGACAAAAAGACCCCGTGAAGCTTTACTGCAACCTGGCACTGGACTGGGGTCGTGGCTGTGTAGGATAGGTGGGAGGCGATGAAGCGGGGGCGCCAGCCTCCGTGGAGCCAACGGTGAAATACCACCCTTCCGCGGCCTTGGCCCTAACCCCGGTGGGGAAGCCGGGGGACCGTGCCTGGTGGGCAGTTTGACTGGGGCGGTCGCCTCCTAAAAGGTAACGGAGGCGTCCCAAGCTCCCCTCAGGGCGGATGGACATCGCCCGCAGCGTGCATGGGCAGAAGGGGGGTTGACTGCGAGGCTCACAAGCCGAGCAGAGGCGAAAGCCGGGCCAAGTGATCCTACGGCCCCTCGTGGGAGGGCCGTGGCTTAGCGGACAAAAGCTACTCCGGGGATAACAGGCTGATCGCGCCCAAGAGTTCCCATCGACGGCGCGGTTTGGCACCTCTATGTCGACTCGTCCCATCCTGGGGGTGAAGGAGCTCCCAAGGGTCGGGCTGTTCGCCCGTTAAAGGGGTACGTGAGTTGGGTTCAGAACGTCGTGAGACAGTTCGGTCTCTATCTGCCGCGAGCGCAGGAGGCTTGAGGGGGGCTGTCCCTAGTACGAGAGGGCCGGGATGGACCGACCTCTGGTGTCCCGGTTGTCCTGCCCAGGGCACCGCCGGGTAGCCATGTCGGGACGGGATAAGCGCTGAAAGCATCTAAGCGCGAAGCCCACCCCAAGACGAGGCCTCCCACGGCACAAGCCGGTAAGGCCGCAGGGAGACGACCTGCTGAAGCGGCCGGGGGTGGAAGGCGGGTAACCGCTGAAGCCGACCGGCGCGCATCGGCCGAGGCCTTTCCCCCACTGCAGGGCCGAGACCCCACGCCCTCCTCTTCCCTTCCCCGTCGCGGGGTGGAGCAGCGGCAGCTCGTCGGGCTCATAACCCGAAGGTCGGTGGTTCGAGTCCACCCCCCGCTACCAACGCACCCACAGCGGCCCCGCTCCCCTAGCGGGGCCGTCCTTTTTTGCTACCATAACCCTGATGACCTCCCCGCGCATCATCGCCCTGGACGGCCCCGTGGCCGCCGGCAAAACCGCCGTGGGCAAAGCCCTCGCCCACCGCCTCGGCTGGCGCTTCCTGGACACCGGCGCCATGTATCGTGCCGTCGCCTGGGCCGCCCTCCAGCGCCACATCGCCCCCGACGACGCCAACGCCCTTACCACCCTCGCCCAATCCCTCCACATCCACCTGGCCAACGGCCCCGACCCCCGCTGGCTGGTGGACGGCCAGGACGTTACCCACGCCCTCCGCACCCCCGCAGTGGAGGCCATCGTCTCCCAGGTTTCTGCAGTGCCGGGAGTGCGCCAGGTGCTGGTGGCACGCCAGCGTGCCCTCGCCCAGGAGGGCAACATCATCGTGGCCGGTCGGGACATCGGCACCGTAGTGCTCCCCCGCGCCCCCTTGAAAATCTTCCTCCTGGCCTCCCTGGAGACCCGTGCCCGCCGCCGATGGTTGGAACTCCAGGCCTCCCCCCACTCGCCACCCCCTACCCTGGAAGAGGTGCGCCGTGCCCTGGAGGAGCGCGACCGCAGAGACTCCACCCGCTCCACCTCCCCCCTTCGGCCCGCCCCCGATGCCATCCTCCTGGACACCGACCCGTATACTATAGACGAGGTGGTCCAGCGCATTCTGGCCCTGGCCGAGGAGAAGTGGGGAGCACTCCATGGCTGACCGGGCGTATCGCCTCGCCAACTGGGCCTTCCGCCGGGTCCTTACCTGGTTCGCCGACTGGCAGGTAGAGGGGCAGGAGCACGTTCCCCCCTTTGGGCCCCTCATCGTTATCGCCAACCACTTGAGCAACCTGGACCCGCCCCTCCTGGCGGTCAGTATCCCCCGGCGCCTGCACTTTGTTGCCAAGCGCACCCTCTTCCGCTGGGGGCTGGGCGTTTTCCTCCGGGCCTATGGGGCCTACCCGGTGGACCGGGATGGTGCCGATACCCCCGCTATGCTCTGGGCCTTGCGCCTCTTGCGCCAGGATGGCACCCTGGTGGTTTTCCCCGAGGGGCACCGCAACCCCCAGCGGGGCATGCGCAGGGGACAGCCCGGCCTGGCCCTGCTGGCGCTCAAGGCCCAGGCCCCTATCCTCCCCGTCGGCATAACAGGGACGGAGCATTTGGGGCCCCTGTGGCGGGTGGCCTTCCCCACGGGGCGCCTTCGGGTGCGCATCGGCCAGCCCTTCACTCTGCCCCACTGGGAGGGGAAACTGGCCCGAGAGCAGTTGCAGGCCCTGACCGACATGGCGATGGAGCGAGTAGCCCAACTCCTGCCCCCGGGGTATCGGGGGGTATATGGGGGGGCCACGGCTGGCAAAAAAGGAGCAACAGGGCTATGATAGGAACCGCTGGCCCTGTGCGACACCGCTAGGGAGGTTATGTATGACCCAGCAGACAGCCCGGAAGTTCGGGATATACCTGAACGTGAAGGACGGGAAAGTGGTGCGCATCACCTCCCCCTACTGGTGGCCGGAGCCTCCCGACTGGGTGCTGGTAACGGAGGAGGTCAACGCCCCGCTGACGAAGATACGGGAACTGGTGAAGGAGAAGGGGCTTTACCCCAACCCGCAAGGCGTAACCTGGGGCCAAATCCCCCTGCGGGAGTAGGATCTACCCCACTTCCTTCCGTAGGCTCTCGAGATACACCGCATTCCAATTTAGAAGGACATCAACATGATTCCGTAGAGGAGCGAGACGGGACGATGATACTTGCCCCTGCCATCGCGATGTAAGAACAGTTGGGACGAAATACAAATCTAGCGTCTCTCTATCAACACCGATGATGAGGTCATTGTGCTCCGTTGTGTATTTATAACCTCTTCGATAAGGTTCAAGGGGTATCATACCTTTTCCCGCCCTGCGGCCGCCGACAAGGGATAAGTTGCCTGTTCTTGACAAAGTCTTCACCTGTGCTCTGATGAGAACACGCTTCGCAGGGTCCTTTTTGAAATCCTCGTAACCTACTATAACGAGGTCATATGTGCCGCCCCTGACAGGGAACAGCGAGACCAATACACCTAGCCGCATCAGCACCCCAGCAACCAAATACTGGTGCGCCTCCCCCAGCAGCGCAGCGAACGCCCCCGTCCCCATGTTAGTGATATTCAGCCGCCGTAGCACCACAGGGAGCGGCATTGGCGCCGACTTTCCCCCATGCACCCTTACCCTCTCCGTAAAATGACAAGGTGTTCCTTCTTGATCCGCTCGTTACGCAATCCGGTTGCGGGGTTGGCAGACGGCCTAAACATCACACGACCAACGATGGTGTCCGCCAGCGTCATCTCGTGCACCCATCCGAGAGCCGAAAAATGCTCCGCAAATATCACGTCAATCGGCACAGGATACAGTCTCAAGGTCGCAGCACCTACGAACAGGAACATGTAGGAACGGACATTCCGCTGCAGCCTGGTCAAAGCCCCCAATACGCCCCAAAAATACCGCTCATAAAGCCGCCGCAAATTCTCTTCCTGAATTGCCTTACACAACTGACGATAGGTCGGGGATAAGACCGAGCAGGGAGGCACGTTCTTGTAAGGGATTTCCTGCTGCGCCAACTGTTTTACGAAGCCTTCAGAAAAGCCCATCCAAAACAGGTCCATCTTGATGGTGCGGATGTATTCCTGGGCCTGCAAATACGGTGGGGAGGTTACCAGCACATCCACATCCGTGCCCAGTTCCCTACTGAAGGTGTCCACGCCACCTTCGACGACAGCCCCAACGTCCCTGGGTGAAAGGGAATGATACTCTCGCACCTTTGTTATCACATGCGTCATTCCCTTGGCCAGCATCTCGTAAAATACGCTTCTCCAATCCTCGGCCAGCAATCGCTGCACTTTCTCAACTGCCCTCTTGGAGCGATAGAGTTTATGGACACGCTCGTCGTCATATGAAAAGTAGCGTGTTACCTTCAGCAAGGGTATGAGAAGAGCCAGTTTCTCATCGCCTTCAGGAAGGCTGTGGTAGTAGCCCCAGGACTTGCCCAGTATTTCAAGAAACTCCGGCGGGTGCCAATAGCGAAGATGTGACCACTCAGGGAGAAAGGCAGGCCCTTTATAAGTCTGGACAGCCTGTATAACCGTGCGCACATCCAGGTTGGGCGGCGCCATAGTCGCCACCCGGTGGAAGTCCGGGAGAAGGGGGTTCAAGTCCCAGAGAATGTAGGGACAACCGTGCACACGGGCCACCAAGCCGGCGGTGCCATAGCCCGCAAAGGGGTCAAACACTGTCATCCCCGGTCGGGCGTAGGTGCGTAGAATATAGGCAATGACCTGGGGGATGAATTTGGCCGGGTAGCGATAGAGGCCGAAAGTGGCATAGGTTGTAGAGGGAATGTCGGGCACAAGCCGCCGGAACAACACCTCGTGCACACGCCCATCCCCTCGCCACAAGGGCACCTGCACGCCCTGCTCGTAATGCCGAGGCACAGGCTCCCGAACTTTATTTCTGTCCATCCCCACGCCCCACCTTATGCTACTCTATACCGCTCCCTACCCCCCTAGCCCCAATAGGCGGGCGGGGTTATACTTCACCACCTGCTCCACCGCCTCCGTGCCGAGGCCCGCCTGCAACAGCCAAGCAATGCCCATCCGCAGACCCTCCGGCGCAATGGGATGGAAGGCCTGGCCAAAGTCGGTGCTCAGGATGCAGTGCTCCTCCCCCACCTCGTGAATCTGCCGGGCTATCTCCTGAGGGGGGATGCGCAAAGTGGTGGGCATCATAGCGTGGACGCAGTGCTCAATAAACGCCCCCATGTGGGCCAAACGCTTCTGGTCCTCCACTGTCAGCCCCGTGCGGGGGGTCATGCTGGAGGCGTGGGTTATTACGATGCGGGAGATGCCCATCTCCCGTGCCTTTTGCACTAGGGTGTAGGTCTCCTGCACGCCGATATGCCCCGTCGCCAGGACCAGGTCATACTGGCGGATCACCTCCAGCACCTGAAGGGCCTGGGGAAGGAGCCTCCCCGCCTCGTCCAGGATGCTGATGCCCCCGCTCTGCCCCCCCGACTGCCTCCACGCCCGTGCCGAGAAGGTGGGGAACCACACCACCTTGCCCCCCATGCGGGCGGTGGCCTCCACCGCCACAGGGTTCAACCCCCCTATCTCCTCGTCCAGGCTTACGCCCCCGTAGAGTTCAATGCCCGGCACCACCTGGGCCACCGTATAGGCAACAGGGGTAGTGGGATACTCGTGGCTCTTCAGCACCAGGGCACGCATGCCCTGGGCCTTGGCATACTGGGCTACCTCCAGGGCGTCGGAACGGCGTTCCACCCGAGGGTCGGGGGCGAAGTGCACATGGATGTCTATGGCTCCCTGCAGGAGACGGCGGATGGTGCTCATGGGCGGTTGCCCTCCTTTGCCGTTACCTTACGAGACACGGCGGGGCCTGTCAAGAGAAAGGGGACTGCTGTTCCCCGGCCCCACTTGACAAAAGTCCACTTTTGGACTTATACTTACCCTGGACACCACGGAAGGAGGCCAGCATGCAAGAGCGGTGGACCCTGGAGCAGATAGAGCGCTTCCTGGCGGACCAGTATACCCAGGCGGTGCTGTATTACCAGCGCTACGGGCAAGGCCGGGAGTATGCGGACGCCCTTTACACTAAACTGCAGGCGGTGCGCCAAGCCCTGGCCGAGCGTGCCCACACCCACGAGGCCCGCCTGGCAGCCTAGGAGCAGGGTCTATTCTTCCCTCCCCCGCACCTTACCCTACCCCATTCCTGCGGGGCGAGCGAGGACGTCCCGCTCCCTGCCCCTCGGTAACCCGGGAGACGGTGAGCACCCCCCGCACCCCTTCAATCTTGCTGAACAGGCGGGCCAATTGCTCCGCATCCCGAATGTGGAGGGTCATGGCCAGAGACCCCCGTCCATCCCCAAACTCCCGGGTCACCATGGAGGCGATGTTCACCCCTTCCTCGGCCACCAGGGTGGTAATGTCCTTCAGAAGCCCCACACGGTCAATAAAGGTGATGCGCACCCGCACCGGGTAGAGTTCCGAGGTCTGCCCCCAGGTGACCGGCACGAGGCGCTCCTTTTCGTCTTCATGCTTTATGTTGGAGCAGTCCTGCCGATGCACCGTAATCCCCCGTGTGCGGGTAATGAACCCCACAATGGGGTCGCCGGGCAGGGGGCTGCAACAGGGGGCCATGCGCACCAGCAGGTCCCCTACCCCCAGCACCTGAATGCCCGAGGCAGGGCCGGGGATGGGCAAAGGCAACTGGGGCTGGGGGGGCGGCGGAAGGGAATGGGCCGAAAGACGGGCCACCAGCGAGGCTGAGGTGATGGAACCCGTCCCCAGGGCCAGGTAAAAATCCTCCAGATCGGTAATGCCAAACTCCTCAGACGCCAGTTTCTTCAGGTCCTCCTCTTTGAAGCGCCCCTGCAGACCCAAACGCTTCAGTTCCCGCTCCACCACCTCCCGCCCCCGCTGGATATTGGCCGGACGCTCCTGCCGACGGAACCACTGGCGTATCTTCTGGCGGGCCTGGGCGCTGGCGGTGTAGTCCGGGTCTAGCCAGTCCAGACTTGGCCCCCGCGCCGCCTTGGAGGCGATGATCTCCACCGTGTCCCCGGTCTGGAGTTTGTGGTTCAGGGGCACCATCTTCCCGTTGACCTTGGCCCCAATGCACCGGTGCCCCAACTCGGTGTGCACCAGATAGGCGAAGTCTATGGGCGTGGAGCCTTTGGGGAGTTCCTTCACATCTCCTTTGGGGGTGAAGACGAACACCTGGTCGGCCAGGATATCGCTCTTCACCGTGTCCACGAACTCCTCGGCCTGCTGAAGGGAGCGCCCCCACTCCAGCAGTTGCTGGAGCCAGGCGGTGCGACGCTGGAAGTCGCCCCCACCCCCGTTCCCCTCCTTGTAGCGCACATGGGCCGCCACCCCATACTCGTCCGCCTCGTGCATCTCCTCGCTCCGTATCTGCACCTCCAGCGGGAAGGAGCCGGGGGGGATCACGGTGGTGTGCAGGGCCTGGTAACCGTTGGGCTTGGGCCGCCCAATGTAGTCGTCAAACTGGCCAGGCACGGGCGGCCAGAGGTTGTGCACCACCTCCAGAGCACGGTAGCAGTCGCTCCGGGTGGGAACGATAATGCGCACCGCATAAAGGTCGTAAATCTGGGAAGGGTCCTTCCCCTGGGAGGCATACTTGTGAATCTTCTGCCATATGCTATACAGGTGCTTGGGACGCCCATATACCCTCGCCACGACCCGGTATTTCAGCAGTTCCTTCTGCAAGACCTCGCACGCCCAGGCGATAAAGGCCTCCCGCTCTGCCCGCCGCGCCGAGACCAGATTGGCCGTCTGGCGATAGTCCTCGGGATACAGGTGGCGGAAGGCCATGTCCTCCAGACGCCACTTGATGTCCCAGATGCCCAGCCGATGCGCCAGGGGCACATAGATGTCCATGGTCTCTTTGGCGATGGCCCGCCGGCGCTCCGGGGGCAAGGCGTCCAGCGTCTCCATGTTGTGGAGACGATCAGCCAGTTTGATGAGGACGACCCGCAGGTCCCGGGCCATGGCCACCAGCATCTTGCGGATGGTCTCCGCCTGTTCGTGGGATTCCTGGGTGCGGGGGTTCCCCTTCACCTGGTCAAAGACGGCCAGTTTGGTAACCCCATCCACCAGGCGGGCTACCGTCTCCCCAAAGCGCCGGCCGATCTCCTCAAGAGAGACACCACAGTCCTCCACCACGTCATGGAGGAGGGCGGCGACCAGAGTATCCGTGTCCATCCGCAGGCGGGCCAGGTGCAGGGCGGTCTGCAGGGGGTGGACAATAAAAGGCTCGCCCGAGGCCCGTCGCTGTCCGGCGTGGCATTGGGCGGCATACCGGTATGCCTCCTCTACCCGTGCCACCGCCTCGGGGGGTAGGTAACTCTTGGCCTGGGCAAGAAGGGCCGATACCGCATCGGCCTCGGCGACCACCACCGCGCTCGCCTCCTACACCAAGTATAACAAAGGCAGGGACGGAACGGCCTCACGGGATCGCCCGCAGGAGATCGGCACGGTAGAACAGGTAGGCGTCTATATGCCCCAAGGGAGTGCCCATCTTCCGGTAGAGCCAGTAGTCCAGCGCCCTCCGCCACACCTGGCGGTCCTTCAGCCCTGCCAGGAACACCCGTGGCGATGCCAAGCGGTAGGTCTCCGGGTGCCACCAGCGATGGATGTATCGGCGGGCCTCCACAAAGCCCTCCCCCAGCGCCTGGCGTGCCTGGGCGATATTGCTCCCATTCACCAGGACCACCGACGCCTCCACCGGCCGAGAGAGGGGGGAGAAGGTGAGGTCTGGGTAACCGGCCTCCTCAAACCGCCGGAGATACCACACCCACGGCCAGGCGAAGCCATCGGCTCCGTCTACTAGAATCCTTAGCGATTCCTTCTGCCCGGTGGCTTCGGCGATGTGCTGAATATCTCGGGCGATGCGGGGGATATCGGGAGCCGACTGGGTGTAGACCAGGAGTTCGTAGGGCACATCACCGTTGCGGTAAGTGGCCCGCCATCCCGCCGAGAGGGTCAGGAGCCCCAGGAGCCCCACCCCGCCCCACGCCAGCAGAGCGCCACCGGCCTTACCCCCCACCCGAAAGGCGAAGACCCCCGCCATCCCCCCCACCGCCAGGAAAAGCCCTACCCACACCAGCACCCACAATGGCCCCATTGCCCCCCTGGGCGGGGCAAGGAAGAGGAGCCGATACCCTACCACCAGCGCCAGGGGGACCAGGGCCATCCCCAGCACCGCACCGCTCTCCCATGCCCGACGCCAGGGCACCGCCTCCACCAGGCGCCCCAACACCTGGCCCCCCAGCAAGGCCAGAGGGAAGGCCAGGTTCACCATAATCCAGGGCATCTTCTCCGATGCCCAGGTATACAGGATGAAGGAGCCGACCAGCCAGTAAGCCAGGAAGCGGGTGAAGGGCGGAGCCTTCCAGAGGGTCGCCACGCCCACCAGGGCCAGCAGAAAGGGCAAGAACTCGTATGTCCACCCCACCACGAAGTAGTAATACCAAGGCTGCCCCCCGCGAGCAACGCCCTGCTGGGCCATCCAGTAGCCCAGGCTCTGCCACGCCCCCGAGAACACCCCGAAGGGATTGGTAAAGACCGTCGTGTAAAGGGTGAGCCAGATGGCGTAGAAAACCACGGCGCACGCCAGCCACCGCCTCCAGTGCCAGAAAGTCCCCACCGCCACCGAGACCCCAAAGGCCCCCGCCAGCAGGACGATGGCCACATACCACCCCCCACCCCTCGGCAGGCCCACCGCCCCCTGGGAGGGGTCGGGATTGGCGAGAGAAGGGGCTAGCCCCGGCAGGAGGGCCACCAGCGCCGACCAGAGGGGAAGGGTAAGGGTCGCCAGCACCAGCAGGAGCGTCCCCGCCTCCCCAAACTGGCGCAAACCCTTCCGTGCCAGAAGCCAGTCCCGCAGGTCCCGCCACGCCCTAAAGGCCAGAAAGCCCCCCAATAGCACGGCGATAAAGTAGGCCGTCTCGTTGGTGGCGAAGGCCAGCGCCAGCACGGCCGAGAAGGCATACAGGTAGAGGGGGCGCTTCTCCTCCAGATAGCGCCAGGTGCACACCACCAGCAAAACCGCCCACACCGCCATGAGGATGTCGTTGCGCGCGAACCGGCTGAAGTAGAGGAGGGTAGGGGAGAAAGCCAGGAGAACGCTGGCGCACAGGGCACCCGCCGTCCCCATCTGACGGCGCAGGAGCCAGGGGAGGCCGACCAGGGCAGTGCCAAACAGCACATACAGCAGGCGGGCGGTGAAGTCGCTGTCCCCGAAGAGGAAGAAGATAAGGGCGTTGGCGTGGAACTGGAAGGGGCCGTGCATCATCGGGTCATGGCGATACCCTCGGCCCGTGGCCAGATACCAACTGTAAACGGCGTGGAGGCTTTCGTCGTGATGCAGGGCACGGCCACCCAGGTCCCACAGGCGCATGGCCAGCGCCAAGCCCAGGAGGGCGATGTAAAGCGCCCCCTCCCACCCAGCGGATACCGCCCAGCGCGAGGCGGGGGTCTGGGCGGGGGCCTCCACCGTTCCCTTCTCCTCCTGCTGAAGCACGCCTACCTCCGCTGATAGACGGCGTAGCCGTCCGTTTCTAGGGCCTTCTGCAACACCTGCCCCAAAAGGGCTTCGTTCACCCGCCCATATTTGCTCCGCTCCCGAGGCCCCACCACCACATAGGTAATGCGGTAGCGCTCCAGGAGGGAGCGCAGTTCCTCCTCCGAGGTAGTGGTGTAGAGCGCTTGCACCGCCTCGGCACGCCCATCCATAACCCGTGGGGTGCGCCTCCACTGCACCTGGTGGCCCGGCCAGTTCAGCAGGGTCGGGATGCCCGTTGCGGCGGAGATAAAACCGTAGTCGCTATAATCGTCGCCCACCGCCTCCACCAGCACATCCCCCGGCCGCCCCACAGAGCGAAGCCAGGCGATAACCTCCCGCTCCCCCCGGCGTCCTACCCGCTCCAGGTAAGCCAGGCCGTCCAGGGTAGGGGGGCCTGGGCTCTCCTGAACACGGCTCACCGCCCCTGCCAAAGGGTAGTAGAAGAGAAGGGCCACCATCACACCGGCCAGAACAGCCCACACCCCCCACAGCGAATGCAGAAACCGCCCCTGGGCCAGGCGTTTCCCGTAGTATAGGGCGGGGCCTGTCGCCAGGGCAAGAACGGCCCACCCCTGGTAAGAGAGTTTGAACACCGTGTTCATCCGGGTGCCGAAGGTGTCCACAATGTAGAAGAGCTCTGGCCCCATCACCAGCAGCGCCCCTAACCCCACCAAGGCCAGCAGGAGGGCTAAAGGCGTTTCCCGCCCCACCCCCGACAGCGCCCCCATGAGGGCGACACCACCTATCAAGAGGAAGGGAAGCACATGGACCAGGCGCTCCCCCTTCCCCGGGACATTCAGCACAACCGCCGAAGCCACCCACGCCACAAGGGGCAAGGCAACCAGCAGGACTGCTAGGAGCGCCCCCTCCAGGCGCACCCCTCCCCTCACTACCCGTATCAGCCCCCCCACGACCCCCGGCAATAGGAGCACTCCGAACTGCCCCCAGACAATGAGCAGGTGCTTTCCCTGGCTCACCGGCCCCCGCACCGGCAGAATACCCTGCACCCGTGTATCCAGGTGGGCGTAAAAGGGCAGGAAGGGCACCACCGCCAACACGGCAAGGGCGAGGGCAGATGCAACCCCCACCAAGACCGTCTCCTTCGGGGACACCTGACCCCCGGCTACGCCCCTCCACCCCAGGAGGAGCAGGACGCCCCAGGCTATGATCAGGCCCAGGGGCAAATCCCAGGCGTTCAGGAAACCCAGGGCCCCTGTCCACACGCCCAGCACCCCTAGGGTATAGGGGTTGCGGCGAAGCCATCCCCAGGAAAGAGGCTCCCCCGCCCGCACCAGACCCACCGAGAGGGCCACGGCCCCCAGCAAAAAGGGCAAAGCGCTCACATGGGGGTGCAGGTCGCCCAGAAGGAAACTGAAGAGGGGGAACTCGTGAATGGTGTAGTCCAGGCTTCGGCCGTCCTGTAGCGTGTCAATCACACGGGTGGCCCGCCACCACCACCATCCTTCGGTAGGATACCATCGCCCCGATAGGTTTGGTCCCGAGAGGTCTTTTATCTCCACCGCCTGCCAGAAGGAGGGAGACCCCAGCCCCAACACCCTCCCCAGTTCCAGCGCCCCCTCCAGGTTCGGCAAGAAGAGCAAGGCCAGGGTGCTCCCAGCGCCCGCCAGGGGCCACGCCCCTCCTCCCGGCACCAGCGATGCCCCCACCCCAAAGGCGACCATCCCCGCCAGCCCCGCCGAGGTGGACAGGGCCAAGTTATAGCCCACGCTGTTCACCACTCCGGCCAGTTTCCCCAGCAGGGCATACACCAGGTAACCGCCGTAGTAGTAACTGACCGGCATGCCGGCCAGCCAGGAATCCTCAGGGGGGAACCAGCGGGCACGCCCCACGACGGTGTAGAGCATCAGGTCCATAGGCTGTTCGGTGTGCACGATGTCGGGCGTGTAGGCACGGTAAAGGCTCCACATGGCGAAGGGCACCAGGAAGGCCCCCTCTACCGCCAGGAGGGTGGACCAGTGAGCCCTGGTCCACGCCTTTATCTCCCGGTGTCGGCGCCACCCCACTGCCAGCGCCCCCACACCCCACACCGCGATGACCACCCCCAGACCCCAGCGGGTGTTGGGGAGGATATGCAGGCTCGCCCCCCACCAGAGGAGCAGGGTTGTGGTCAGTAAAGCCAGGGGCTTGGCCAGGCACCACCCTCTATCCCGCAGGCCGGGGGCCAGGGAGAAGGCAAGGGGGAAAGCCAGCACTCCCAACCCCTCCACCACTGCCAGCCAGCGCAACGCCTCACCCATGCGGTGCTCCGGGGGTGTGCTCCTGGCGAAGGCTTAGGGGGCAGAAGGGGCAATACCCAGGGCTACACCCCACTTCCCACAGGGGCCAACAGGGCGTCCAGAAAGCCCTCCGGGTCAAAGGGGGTGAGGTCCTCCACCCCCTCACCCGTCCCGATAAAGAGGATGGGCAACCCCAGTTCCTGGCAGATGGCCAGCACAATACCCCCCCTGGCCGTCCCATCCAGTTTGGCCAACAGGATACCGTTCACCGCCACCATCTGGGTGAAGACACGGGCCTGCTGAAGGGCGTTCTGGCCGGTGGTGGCATCCAGCACCAGGAGGGTCAAGTGGGGAGCCGAGGGGTCAAGGCGCTGGAGGACACGGCGCACCTTGCGCAGTTCCTCCATGAGAGGGGTTTTGGTGTGCAGTCGCCCCGCCGTGTCCAGGATGAGCACATCCACCCCCCGTGCACGGGCAGACTGAAAAGCGTCAAAGGCGACGGCACCGGGGTCGGCTCCCTGCTGGTGGGCAACCACCGGGCACCCTAGGCGCTGGCCCCAGATGGCCAACTGTTCAATCCCCGCCGCACGGAAGGTATCCCCCGCCCCAAGCAGGACCTTCTTCCCCTGTTGCTGGAAGAGGTGGGCCAGTTTGGCGATGCTGGTGGTCTTCCCCACGCCGTTCACCCCCACCACCATCACCACCCAGGGACGAGGGGCGTTGCCGTCTACGGGGAACACCGTCGGCTGGCCGGGTGCTCGCAGGATGGCCAGCATCTCTTCCCGCAGGAGACGGAGGGCGGTCTCCGGGGAGGCTTCCCCCGAAGCCTGAAGGCGTTGGCGCACGGTGGCAAGGAGACGCTGGGTGGCCGACACCCCCACATCCGCCCCCAACAGGGCCTCCTCTACCTCCTCCCAGAAAGCAGGGTCTAACGACGGGCGACGGAAAAGGCCCAGGAGCCGACCAAACCAGCCCTGCCGGGTCTTCTGCACCGCCGTCTGGGCCTTGTCCCGCCTGAAAAGCCCAAACATAGACAGCCCCTACCCTCCGAACAAGATGGTCAGGATAATGGATACCGCCTCATCCGCGGGAAGCGGATGTCTCCATGTCGGCGCAGGGCGTCCAGGTGCTGGTCAACCGCGTTCAGACGCTCGTTCATCTGGTCCAGCACACCTTCCTGCTGTGCCACCCGCTCTCCTTATACTGTCCATGGGCTTCCCTTGCTGGGGCTATTGTAGCCCTTTCTCAGGGCGGTCGGGGTAGAGGCGTTCCAGGGCCTGGCGGGCTGCCTCTCGCTCGGCCAGGCTTTTGCGTGGCCCCCAGCCCTGCCCCACCAGTTTCCCTTCCACCCACACCTCCGCCAGGAAGAGGTGCCCGTGGCCTTCCCCCTCCACCTCCCGTGTCCGATATTCGGGGAGGCCCTTTCCTTCCCCTTGCACTCGCTCCTGCAGGAGGGACTTGGGGTCTTTGGGGACACCCTGCGCCACCACCTGCTCCAGGAGGGGGCCGAGGGTGCGCAGGACGAACTCCCTGGCCTGCTGGTAGCCCTGGTCCAGGAGCACCGCCCCCACCAGAGCCTCAAAGGCACCGGCCAGGGTGGAGGAGCGCTCACGCCCTCCGGTGGCCTCTTCCCCCTTACCGAGCAGAAGGGCCTGGTGCACGCCCAGGGAAAGGGCTATACGGGCCAGGGCCTTCCCTTCCACGACCGCCGAGCGCAGGGCGGTCAGGTCGCCCTCGGAAAGGTCGGGGCACCGACGGAAGAGTTCTTCGGCTACGACAAAGTCCAGGAAGGCATCCCCCAGGAACTCCAGGCGTTCATTGGAGGGCCGGACCTCGGGGTGCTCATTGGCATAGGAGGAGTGCACCAAGGCCTGGCGCAGGAGGCCCCGGTTGTTCCACCGCAGACCCAGCCGTTGGGAGAAGGCCTCTTCCATACACCATCACCCGGTCATCAGCACCGGGAGAGTTCCCGGACGGTGCCCTGCAGGGCTTCCTGGAGCGCTTCCCCCCGGGTGAGGCGCTCCTCAATGGGCATGGCTTCTATGGGCACCCTCTCATGCTATGCTAGGGACAGGCACCATCCCCCTTATAGGATACCAGGAAGTGGCGTTCGGCGTGCCTCCCTCGGCGGAAACGGCTTTAGCCGACGGTCTCCCCCCTGCCCTGCTGGACCTGTTGGCCTGCATCGGCCAGGTGGCCCTCCAGCGAGGCCAGCCCCTCTACCTGGTGGGGGGGCCGGTGCGGGACCTGCTCCTGCGCCGACCCGTTATGGACATTGACCTGGTTACCGAAGGGGATGCGGTGGACCTGGCGAGGGCGGTGGCTCAGCGCTTCGGGGGGCAGGTGAGCGCCGTGAGCCAGTTCCTCACGGCCAAGGTGCGCTTCCCCCTCTGGACGGTGGACCTCGCCACCGCCCGACGGGAGATCTATCCCTCCCCCGGCGCCCTTCCTGTTGTGCAGCCGGGGAGCATCCACGACGATTTGGCCCGACGGGACTTCACCATCAACGCCATAGCCATTGACCTGACCCCCGCCCGCTGGGGGCACCTGCTGGACCCCTTCGGCGGCTATGGAGACGTGCAAGGGCGCCTGGTGCGCATTCTGCACGACCGCTCCTTCCAGGACGACGCCACCCGTATCCTGCGGGCATTGCGCTATGAACAGCGCCTGGGCTTCGCCCTAGAGGCGCACACCTGCTATGCCCTGAAGCGAGACAGGGGGTTCCTAGACACCATTTCAGGCGACCGCCTTCGGCGGGAGGTGGAGCGGGTCTTCCAGGAGCCGATGCCGGAGCGGGTGTTGGGGCGTGCCCACGACCTGGGGGTGCTGGGGAGCCTTTTCCCCGGCCTGCAGTGGGGAGAGGAACACCGGCAGGCCCTTATCCGCTGGCGAGAGGAGGGGCGGGAGGTGTCTCCTTTGCTGTTCCTGGCCCTCCTGGCCTATCCCCTGTCCCTTGAGCGGGCCGAGGCGCTGGTGCGCCGTCTCCGTTTGCCCCGGCGGTGGGCGGAGGTGGTGCGCCACACCCTCCAAGCACGGGAGATCGTGGCACGCTGGGCGTCTCCCCCCAGGCCCAGCCAGGTCATAGAATCCCTGGCCCCCCTGCGCCCCGAAGCCGTAGAGGCGTGCGCCATCCTCTCCACGGAGCAGGCGCATCGCCAGACCCTGCGCGCTTACCTGGATACCTGGCGCTCCTTGCGCCCCCGCCTCTCTGCCATGGACCTGCTGGCGCTGGGAGTGCCCCAGGGGCCATGGGTGGGGCGTCTGCTGGCGGAACTGCGTGCACGGGTGGCCGATGGCCTCCTGGCCACGGAAGAGGAGGAGAGGGCGTATGTGCGCCGGCGCCTGCACACTTTGAAGGAGGAGCCATGAGCACAGAAGAGGCGTGCGTTGTCTGCGGAAGCAACCTGGACGCCGAGCATCGGGCACGGTGCATCTACTGCGGCGGAGTCTTTCACCAGCCGTGGAGCGCCAACGCCCCGGTGCCCACCTGTGGGCGCATCTTCGCCCACGCCGACGCCCAGGGACTGGTCTTCGCCTGTCTGCGGTGCGCCCAGGCCATGCTGGAGCAAAGGCAACGCTAATTGTGCCGCAAAGGGGGTAAAGATGAAGGCAGTATACATCCAGCAACACGGCGGGCCGGAGGTGCTCACCTATGGGGAGTATCCAGAACCGTCTCCGGGTTGGGGGGAGATCAAGGTGCGGGTGCGGGCCTGCTCCCTCAACCGCCTGGATGTGTGGATTCGGAGCGGTCTACGGGGCACCCGGCGGGAGTTCCCCCAGCCCTTCATCCTGGGGCTGGACATCGCCGGCGATGTGGTGGAGGTGGGACCGGGGGTGCGCACCGTGAAGGGCGGGGAGAGGGTTGTGCTGGACCCCGTCCTCTCCTGCGGACAGTGCGACCACTGCCGCGCCGGCCAGGATGACCTGTGTCACTACCGGGGGATGCTGGGTTCCACTGTCAATGGGGGCTATGCCGAGTATGTGGTGGCCCCGGCGGCCAACGCCTTCCTCATTCCCCACACCCTGACCTACGCAGAGGCAGCCGCCATGCCCACCACCTTTATGCCCGTGTGGCACATGCTGGTGCGCAAGGGGAACCTTCGACCCTGGGAGACGGTGCTGGTGCTCTCGGCCTCGGCGGGAGTAGGCACCGCTGCCATTCAAGTCGCCAAGAGGGTCATCGGGGCCAGGGTTATCGCCACCACCAGCACCCCGGAGAAGGCCCAGCGTGCCCGTGCTTTGGGCGCGGATGAGGTCGTCATTTATACCCAGGAAGACATGGAAAAGCGGGTCATGGAGTTGACCGACGGACGGGGGGTAGATATGGTGGTGGACCATGTGGGAGCGGAGTTCTGGCCCAAGGCCTACGCCTGCCTGGCCCGTGGGGGGCGTTACGGAGTGTGTGGCGTAACCACGGGTTACCGCACCGAGTTGCACATGGGTCAGTTATTCAGTAAGCAGGTTACCCTCTTCGGGGTGAGCATGGGGACAAAAGACGATTTCCGACAGGTGATGGACTGCGCCCGGCGGGGGCTGGTGAAAGGACTGGTGGACCAGGTCTTCCCTTTGGAGGAGGCCCGCCGTGCCCACGAGGTCATGGAGAGCCGAAGTTTCTTCGGGAAACTGGTGCTCACTATCCCCTAAACACCTTATCGGGGGAATAGAGAACAGGGATAGACTACTCAAACGGCTGGCAGGCCTGGGCCTGTTTTCGCCCCTCTACGCTGAAGGGAAACACTGGTTGCTGATGGGGATGGCGTTGCAAGACCTTACAGAGGAGCAGTTCCAGACACTCCTGGAGGTTCTGGAGGAGGCGGTGCAGGGCTAGGGGGCGCTCCCCCCACGGCTATATCGGCGCACATAATAGGCGGCCGCTTCGGCACGGCGGGCCACGCCCAGTTTGTCCAGGATACTGCTCACATAGTTCTTTACCGTTTTCTCCGAGAGGAACAACTCGCCCGCGATCTCCCGGTTGGTCTTCCCCTCGGCGATGAGGGCCAGTATCTTCTCTTCCTGGGGGGTGAGAGCCGGCCCCTGGGCTTCAGCCTTCTGCTCGCCCATGGCCCGAATACGCTCCAGCACCTTCTGGGTAACGGTGGGGTCCAGCAGAGATTCCCCCTGCCCCACCCGGCGGATGGCGTCCACCAGTTCCCGTGCACGCACCTGCTTCAGGACATACCCACTGGCCCCTGCCATAATGGAGTCGATCACCGCCTCCTCGTCGGGGTAGGAAGTGAGCATCAGCACCTTGGTGGAGGGGTTGGCAGCACGAATCTCCCGGCACGCCTCCACCCCGCTCCCGTCGGGCAGGCGCACGTCCATGACCACCACATCGGGGTTCAGGTGGAGAGCCGCCTCCACCGCTTCGGCGACGCTCCCCGCCTCTCCCACCACCTCAAACCCCTCCTGGCGCTCCAGGAGGCTGCGAAGCCCCTGACGGACCACCTCGTGGTCGTCCACCACCAGGATACGCATAGGCGTTCCTCCTTTCGGATGCTGCGCACCCCTTTCCGTGGAGGGCCGTTGGCCCCCCTAGAGCGGGCGAGCCCTTACGCCTGCGCCAGCACCCCTAGAGGCACACGCACAACCAGGCGGGTGCCGTGGCCGGGCTGGCTTTCAATCTGCAGGTCTCCCCCAAGGGAGAGGGTCCGGGCGTGCATGTTGCGCAGGCCCTGGCGCTCGGCACTGCGGGGGGCGTTGGGGTCAAAGCCCACCCCATCATCCTCTATGCGCAAGAGCAGGGAGCCGTTGGCTACCTGGGTTACCACCCTTACCGAGCGAGCACGGGCGTGCTTGATAATGTTCGTCAGCCCCTCCCGTGCGATCTGGAGGAGGGTAGCGGTCTGCTCGGGGGTGAGCAGACGGTCTATCCCTTCCTGCACCAGCAGGTCCACATCCATCAGGGTGTTCAGTTGCAACTCGGCTACCAGTTCCTCCAGCCCACGGGCCAGGGTCTTGCCACGGTAAACCTGAGGGCGGAGGTTGAAGATGAAGTTGCGGATATCCCGAATGATGTCGTTCAGTTTGTCTACAGCATAGTTCAGGCGTTCCCTGGCCTCCTGCGGCGCCTCCTCCAGAACCTCCACCGTGTTCTCCAGGCTCAGGCCCACCGCATAGATGCTCTGGATAATGCTATCGTGCAAATCCCGGGCGATGCGTTCCCTGTCCTCCAAAACCGCCAGGGTCTTCACCCGCTCGTAGAGGCGGGCGTTCTCTATGGCCACCGCCGCCTGATTGGCAAAGAGGACCATCACCTCCTCGTCGGCCGGGGTGAACTCGGGAGCGCCCTCTTTCTCCGTCAGATAGAGTTGCCCCAGGGCGCGCCCCTTGTAGACGATGGGGACGCCCAGGAAAGAGTGCATAACGGGGTGGTGTGGAGGAAAACCTGCCGACCGGGGGTGTTGGGTAAGGTCCCGCAGGCGCAGGGGCTTCCCCGTCTCCAGGGGGATGCCCAGGATGCCACGGCCTGTGGGGGGCGAGCCGATGCGCCGACGCTCCTCTTCACTCAACCCCGAGGTAATGAAGTGCTCAATGTTGCCCTCGTCGTCCCGCACCGCCAGGGCGCCGTAGCGGGCCCCGGCCACCTCCCGTGCCAGGTCCACCACCTTCTGGAGCACCGCTTCAATAGAAAGTTCCGAAGTCATATGAATGCCCGCCTGAGGGAGGGCAGCCAGTTGGGCACTCCTCTGCTGCGCCTGGCGGTGCAGTTCCTCCAACTGGCTCTTCTGCTCCAGGATGCGCCTCTCCATACGCTCAATAACACGGAAGATGGTGTAGGAGAAGAGGAAAGCCCCCGCCACCACAATCCCCGCCGACACGATGTGCTCCAGATAGGGAGGCCACCACTGGGCCAGCAGAAAGTAGCGCAGGGCCTCCAGGGCGACCAGGAACACCGCCGGGAGGCCAAAGCCTATCCAGCGCAGATGACGAAGGGTCAAACCCCTCCCTCCAAGACCGCCACCCTTATTGTAGCAGATGCACCGTCCGCCGATGGTGGAAGAGGTAAAGCTGGGCATACCCGGCCAGGCTACCCCAGCGCTCCTGCGCCCACGCTCGCAGGCGACGCTCTGTATAGGGAGGAGGCAGGCCATACCACTCCACCAGGGCACGCCGGACCCAGCGGTCAACAGGGAAAGCGTCGGTGCGCCCAAACCCCAATAGGAGCACGCAGTCGGCCACCTTCTCCCCCACCCCAGGAAGGGCCAGGAGGCGTCGGCGTGCCTCCTCCGTAGGCAAACTGGCAAGGACGTCCAAATGGGCCCGCCCCTGGGCCAGCAAGCACGCGGTGCGCCACAGATATTCGGCACGATAGCCCAGTCTGAGGGCGGCCAATCGCTCCGGCCCCGCACCGGCTATGGCCGTGGGCGTGGGGAACCGCCACCGCTCCCGGCCCAGAAAGACGACCGGCTCCCCCAGTGCCTGGGCGAGGGCGTTGAGCATCCGCGTAATGCGGGGGATCGGGGCATGCTGGGAGCAGAGGAAAAAGGCTAAGGCTGGCCACGGCTCCAAACGCACCAGGCGCAGACCCGGCCAGGACGCCATACAGCGGGCGAGGACTCCATCCCCAGCAAGGGCGGTGCGGATGGCGTCCAGGTCGTCGTCTAGCCGAAGGAACCGGCGGAGACGGGCGTGGGCCTCCCCTTCCGGCAAGGAGGTAAGCGCAACCAGCCCGCTGGGCGCCCTCTGCAAGAGGACGGGGGCGTCGCCCAGCCACCCCACATACCCGTCCCCCTCCCGATCCCAACGGAAGTCCTGTCCGCTGAAGAGGGTCGCCTCCAGGTCCAGGGGAGTGTCTAGGGGCACCCGGATGCAGGTTAGCCCTTGAGCCACTGGCCGACCACCTGGGCAAGACGGGCGGTGGGAACACGCTCCACCCGGCAGGGGGGCAAGGAGAGCAGGAAAAGAGGACCATAGGAGCGGGAGAGGACCATGCTGTCCAGCACCACCACC